>JBILDL010000186.1:0-5280 GCA_044352635.1 Saprospiraceae bacterium
ATGCAATTCGTCATCATGTGATATATGTAAGTTTGTGGAAATCAGATTTCCATTGTTAAGTTTATAAACCTTACCAACAATTTGAACAAATACTTCTCCTTCATTATTTTGTATTATGCTGCGAATGGGGGAACCTAAATCCGTTATACCAACTAACAGGGTATCTGAACTATATAATGAAAAGACGATATTAAATAATATAAGGGTGAGGATAAATTTTTCCTTCATTTTTTTAAAATTCAGTTACATTAAAAAAATTATAACCTATAGATTTTAAGTTGATAAAAAGCATATAATCAGCTAAATAAAATCATAAAAAAAATTCATTTTTTAGCATAACTTATTCATTTTGATTGAGTTAAAATAAAATTTACATCTCTCTCAAAAATGCAACATAACAAAGTTATTAAAAATATCTCTGAAGTAGGCGAATATTAATCAGATTCAAATAGTTTATTAAGTTCGTTTGAAAACATCATTAGTCAGTTATATCTCACCCAGGTAAATAAAAGGCTAAATAAAGTTAAAGAAAATGGAGTTGAAGGTGAGAATATTTTTAAAATTTTATTTGTTTTAGTCTTTATTAATCTGGAAAATATTAATCAGAGCTACCATCGACCTTGCCTTCACCCATTGTAAAAGATTCGATGATTACGAGACAATTGGCAAAGTTTTCTGAGATTTTAAAAATGAATTATTAGAAATCTCCTTTGTAGGAAATTTATGGCAAATCATTACATTAATTTATCAGGAAATATTTGCTAAACAAACTGGCCGAAAATTAAATCAATATTGATAAATTGGTGAAAATTCTGTTTGAATTTTTAAAATATTCAATTAAAAATGCAGCTTAATTTGCTCAGAAACTTTAGTTATTAATAAATATATCTTGCCTTTGGTCAAATTATTTTGTTAAAAAATTTAGTTACACCCTTCTCAACACACATTCTATCAATTATACACCCTTCTTACTTAGATTAAAAAATAATGCCAATATTCTTCTTCCTACTTTTCTCTCTACTTTATATTATTTTTTACAATTTGCCTTTGCAGTATCTTTCTTCCGAACTTAAAATTTATTTCCTAATAATCCTCCCTTCGCTTCAGCTCAGGAACCTGGCTTTAAAGATTGCATCCTTTTTAGGAAATTTGGTCTAGGTTTAGATTAATTCCTCTATGGCTGATTTCCAAAGTATAAAACCTTTTTTGTTATCTGAATAATCGTGTAAAATTCGTGTAAAGTTCTCAGGGTTGATTTCTAAAAAAGCCTGTCTTCCTTTTTCCCTAATTATGCTCAGCTGGTTATCAATTTGTTTTACTTCTTCAATTAGGGTTGCTTTGTACTTAGGAGTATGCCAAATGTACGTGGCTTCTTCTGTATCTAAGGTTTCTAAAACAATAAAATAACTTTGTTCTCCTACAAGCAGAAATAAGAATGAAAATGGATTGAGTACAAAACGAATCTTCATTACTCGACTTTCGTGTCTATCAGCTAAATATTGAATATGTTGTGAATGTTTGTATTGCTTGTTTTTGAGAATTTCATTCAACAACTCTTCTGCATTTGCATAAATTTTTCCCCGCTCTTGCAATTCATCAGATGTTAGGAAATTTTGTTTTTTTGGAGTGAATTGCTTTAGCAAACCTTTATTAAGAAACTGAAATTTTACTCCTTCAACCACCTCTTTATTTATATGTTCAATGTCGGTTGATAGTGCTGATTGAGAAACCAATTTTCCATTTTCAAACTCGACAAATATTGCTACAGAAACATTCTTTGATTTTAATGCTTTGATGAAATATGGTTTTAATACCTCAAATTCTGGTCTTATTACCATGTTTTCAACTTGGAATTCAAGCGTTGTATTCACCTCATTTATAGCATATTTAAATGCTACACTTCCATAATGAAATTCCAATTCCTCCATTGAAACTTTGATTTGCTTTTCTATAGCTAAAATGTGATTTGTTGCCGCGATTTCATCTTTTGGGGCATCAAATAAAGTAGCTTGCTTGTCAATTTTTCGATAATAAATATTGCGTTTTAGGAAAAGCTTATTGAGATAATCAATTTTATAATCTCTGTAGTCGTATATTGTCGGGTTTATTTCCGAGCGTTGCACTCTGCCAATATATTGAATTAGCTTGCCTTCAAAAGAAAATGGATAAACCAAAAACAAACAACTAATATTTTGCAAATCTGTTCCTTCTCCAAAATATTGTCCTGTTGTAATTAAAACCTGAAAATTTCCGTCTTGTAAGATTTTCCATTTGGCTTTTTGGGAGGTTTCTGAATCATCTCCACTTAAGGCAATTACTTCATACGATTGTTTTAAAAACAAATATAACGTATCAATATGCTCTTTTCTTTCGGTGATAATAACCGCTTTTTTTCTTTGATTCAATTCCGTTTTTATATCTTCCAATATCAGTTTATTCCGGCTTATATCATGAACCAATATTTTTGATAACGTTTCAAAACTATCCGTTTTAGAATTATAAGGAATATCTAATTCCGTGTTTCGAATTAAGATTTTTGCCTGTTTATAATTTTCAACTTCAGAGGACTGAATATTAGCAATGATTTCCCCTAAATGGGTAAAAATTATTTTTCCATCATTGTATTTTCGGAAAGGGGTTGCAGTCAATCCATACAAATAATAGGTTTGTAATTTTTCAATTATATTCCTGAATGTTTCGGCGGGTACGTGATGGCATTCATCTACAATGATGGTTCCGAACTTATTTTGAACAGATTCTAATTCTTTTGGCAAACTTTGAATGGTTGCCACGGTAATTTGTTCACCGATTTTTGCCTTCCCTTGACCAATAACGCCAATATCTCTTTTTGGAATACTCAAAAATGCCTCAATCCGCTCCGTCCACTGTTCCAATAGTTGTTTTCGATGTACAATTATAAGAGAGGGTTGTACTTTGTCAACAATTATCTTTAACCCAATAATAGTTTTTCCTGAACCTGGAGGGGCAACTATTACGCCGAAATCCTTTTTAGAAACTGTTTTGATTACATTTAGTTGATGATTTTGCAAAGTTGCATTAAACCCAAAAGGTATAGGTGACTTAAGCTTTCTTTCATCTTGAAACTCAAATTCAATTTTTGATTCTTTGCAAAATCGAAAAAGCTTTCCTATAAATCCTCTTGGAATAATAATTTGACTTTCAGTTTCTTCAACAAATTTAAAGTACCGGTTTGTGTCAAATGTATTCCTACCGGACTTCTTTTTGATAAAAAACTCAGTATTGGCAAAATTCAATTCTTCTTTCAAAAAATGAATGAGCGTTGACGGTAAACCGATACGGCTTAGTCTCACATTATTATTTAGAGAAATGATCAACTTTCCATTTGTGGTTACCTTTTTGTCAGATTCTGCGCCAGACTTCAATCCATCATATACTTTGTCTAAATAATTTGTTGGTACTCTTTTTATATGTTGAAGAAAATTCCATTGGTCAGTAAATGCTTCAAATGTTTCAGGTTTAACAAAACAGCTATTTCCTTTTTCAATATTTGGTTTAAAAAGTGGCAAAGCAATCAGATTTCCGAAACCTTTCCCTGAAAGAAAATCCTGATTGGGAAATAATCTGTCAAAACTTGAACTTTTGTCAAACATTGAAAATGCACCGGAATCTTCCAAAATGGAAATGAATATTTTTCGGCTTCTTATGGCTGGATACGGCTTATCAAAAAATACCCAAACATGTCCACCGTTACCTGAACGTGAACGCTCCATATATGCCGGAATTTGTTTTTCTTTACATGCATTAAGAAAAGCAATGGCTTCATCTTGCCAATTCGCTTTATCGAAATCGGCCGCTAAAAACCAGGAGGTATTGTCTTGTAATAGCGGATAAACTCCAATTTGGTGAAAACCATTCAGGTGCTTTTGAATTTGTTCATCCGTAAGTTGTAAATAAGACTTTTCGCTAAAATTCTGAAAGGTTCCGCCATTCATTTTATGTACCCTTAAACGATAAGGATCATAAAAATAGGCTGGCATATAACCCGACTTGTTTCCTTTTTCCCAACGTACAGCAAACACATCTTCACGTCCTTTAAATAAGGATTTGAAAACATCAACATTTGATTGATCAGGAAAATGCATTTTGGCAAAATTATTGAAGTTGAAGCCCTTGAATGTCAATGAATGGTGCATGGTGCCAATCCATAAAATAATAAGCAGAGACCTTATCCACCGAGGTAAACATCCATCTTTTGAATGGTCTCTTTTATCCCTTTATATACAAATTGTCCGGCAGCGATTTCATGCTTGATTCTTAATATTTCGTCTTTAAATTCCTCTGCTTTCTCCGGAGTAGTAGGAATTTGTCTTAAAGTAGCCTTATACTTGAAATGAAAATATTTTCTATCGGGATAGGAACCAAACGAGCTGATTTTTAAGGCTTTAAATTGATATTCTTCATCAAATGCGTCTTCTACAACAACTATGTCACCTGGATAAAATTCAAAGAATGTTCCAATATCAATGTCCTCATATTCGCTGTCGTTAAGAATCATATACTTATAAGTACTAATCTCCTGAGCATCAATTGGTACCCAGGATTCTGCACCTTCAATGACATGTACCAGGATCTTTTCGGTCATAATTGATTGTAACGTTTTGTATGGAGGCATTCATGCCTTGTACACAAATATCTAATGAGCCAAATGTTTACAATAATAGGAATCTTTTTTGTAAAGATAAATGATTCCGTGAAAATATAAAGAGGTATTGAGCATAGCATTTTGCAGCTTTTTGCTTGGACAAGATTTATTGGCACAAAGTTCACCATAACACCCCGTTCCCGTAAGGGCGAATCGCATTCGCCCTCCCATGATACAGATAAATTTCCAATGTCCCAAAATGATAATTCCACAATTCAGGAAACCAAAAAACATTTAATTTGCAAAAAATAAAAAAGGGTTCGGAGCGAACAAACGCTCCGAACCCAATGATATCAATTAACCTAAAAACTTATTTCTTGTAAACTAAGTTGATTTCTAAATCAAATTCGTCATAGATAGTCTTATCACCTAAGTTCTCAAAGAAAGAACCTGAACCATATCTGATATCATACTCAGAACGATCTAAAGTTATTTTTGCAACAGCTGTTTGTTTCCCTTCCACAGTTTTAATGTCTGCATTAAATCTTAGTTCTTTCGTTGCCGCCTTCAAATTTAAGTTTCCAATAATTTTGTAAGCACCTGGCGTTCCTCTTGAAACTACCTTAGTAATTACAAACTTTGATGTAGGATGAGCA
>JBILDL010000187.1:0-5273 GCA_044352635.1 Saprospiraceae bacterium
TATGCTCAGGGTGGTGCAGCATTTGCTGCGCAGATCGCTCCTCTTTCTCCTATCTTTGGCGCTGTTGAAACAACAGGCGTTCCTCAGGACGGAATGGTTCATAGTGCAGCAGGTTACAGAACATTCGGTTCTCTTGCTTATGTAGGTATTGATTTAGGTTTTGGCTATATGATAAACAATGATTTGAGTGTTTTTGCTAACTTTTCTGCGGTAAATAAAACAGATTTTACTGAGGAAGACTTAGGTGAGGCAAAAGGTTCAGGCTTAATTTTCAACTTGGGAATACCTAAAAATAAATATCGTTTAGGTGCTATTTACGCACCTGAAACAGGTTGGAGGGGAAATATTGCTTTCCAACATGACGATTCATTCTACTCAAATGCAGGCCAATTTACAGGATTTTCAGATCCTAAAAATCTTGTTGATATAGGTGTTGGTTATAAATTGAAGAATGGTTTAGCGATTGACGCTACCTGCCAAAATTTATTTAACCAGCAATACAGAGCTTTACCTAATATGCCAATTATTGGCAGAAGGGCTGTAGCTAAAGTTACTTATAGCTTCTAATTAATTATCGGGTAACCTTTGTTCTTGTTTTTCTTTTTGCTTGAAAAGTAGAAGGAAAAACAAGGACAAAGCAATCCCAGCCACTGTAGGTAAAATCCAAATATTAGTCCAGTTGTACGCTCCCGAGACTGTTATATTTCTCTCCACCATCCATCCGGCAAAATAAGTACCAAACAAGGTTCCCATTCCTTGCATAGCAAAAGTGATTATGCTTTGTGCTGTATTTCTTAAATGTCTCGGTGCTTTCTGATCAATATATAATTGTCCCGCCAATCCAGTAAATACGTAGGCGAAACCATGAACCAATATGGCTGGAAGCCAAACGAGCTGCATGGTTGGATTTTCAGCTGCGTAGGCGAAAATACCATATCTCGCACCCCATAAAAATAGTCCGGTAAAGACAACCCATTTAAATGAAAAATGACGAAGGAAAAAAGGCAGGAGTAACATAACAAGAATCTCTGTTAGTTGCCCAATGGACATCCAGCCAGCAGCATTTTTTACCTGAATGGTTGTTAAAAAATTATTTACAAAACTATAATAGTAGGCAATGGGAATAGCATACAATAGCGTAAGGCTCATCATGAATACTAAAAAATCTCTCTGTTTGAAAAGTTGAATTATTTCGACAGAGAAAAATTCTTTAATAGAATTAGCACTTTTTCCCTCTATACTTGGAACCTTGGGTAAGAATAAGGCATAAATACCTAATAACATACTTAAACAGGCAGAAAGTAACAGCGGATTGGCTGTTTTTTCCCAACTTAACAAACCCACTATATTTCCCGCTATGATCCATCCAATGCTTCCCCATACCCTAACGCCAGGAAATTGTTTTGAAGGGTCTTCCAGTTGTTGAAGAACGTAAGAACTTGAAAGAGCAAATGTAGGTAGGTATAAAACGGCATAAAGTAAGGTGAGGGGATAGAAAACCTTGAAGTCCGTAAATGAATACATGGCAACTAAGCACATACTACCACCAATGTGAAGAAACGCCAGTACTTTTGAAGCTGAAAAATATTTATCCGTTATAAATCCTATAAAAATGGGTGAAATGAATGCTGCAACAGACATAGCTCCGTAAACAAGTCCCACTTCTCTTCCTGAAAAATGAAGCGTTTGTATAAGGTACGTTCCTGTCGTCACATACCATGAGCCCCAAATCATAAATTGAAGCAATAATAAAATGGAGAGTTGGACGTATTTTTTATTTTTCATTTTCTACTGTTAAGGAGTAAACCATAGGTATTTTATCTTCTAATCCTATTATCTGATATTGCCCAGGGGATGTTTCTTTTATATGACTAAAACAAGGATAAGGTGAGTAGGCATACTCCTTGAAGTGAGTTAATCTTAGTCCTTCCTCCAATAAGGCACTTAACACCTCATCAAGCGAGTGATTCCAGGTTATTTCCTGAAAAGTATCCATTTGAACGGGACCTTGATCTGTGTAAGTAGTGTTTTTTGTTTCTATGATGGGGTCTCCTTTGAAATAAGAATATTCAATACCTTTGAATTCGTCATCCAGCATCCATATCACTGGATGAAATTCCACCAAAATCAGTTTTCCGCCAGGTTTAAGCATGGTTTTTACCACATTTGCCCATTCATTCATATCGGGTAACCAACCTAAAACGCCATAGGTGGTAAAAACAATATCAAATTTTTCAGAAATGAGTTGGGGTGTTTCCAATACATTTCCACAAACAAAAGTTGCATTTAAACCAAGTTCTTTGGCTAAAATGCCTGCCTTATCAATGGCAACCTGCGAAAAATCAATACCGGTAACGCTAGCTCCCAATCGGGCAAGCGAAAGGGTATCTTGTCCGAAATGACATTGTAAGTGAAGGAGTGATTTTCCCCTCAAATCTCCTAACAATGCTAATTCAATAGGTTTTAATACTTCCTTCCCTTTCAAAAAGCCTGGGACATCATAAAAATCAGATTGAAAATGAATGTCCACTCTTTGGTTCCAAGCCTGTTTATTTGTCTCGAATGAATTCATCAAAAAAAATTTGAAAATAAAAGTAATTAGATGGAACGCTTTTGATGGCTTGCGAAATTAATTATAAAAACAATTACTAAACGTTAAATCTTTAAATCATGAAAAAGAATCTTTTTTTAAATCTATTGTCTCTTGGATTGTCCTTATTTGTATTTACGAATATGACAGCTCAAAAATGTGATGCCACTTTGCGTTCCGCAGAACTTTCGCCTTACGGAACTAGATCATGCAGTGGAAAACCGGGAAATTACCTTCAGCGTACTGTTTGTAATGAATCATCAACTACATTTGACCCCTCAACTCATTCTATTTCTATCCCTAGAGGAAGGGAAGCATCTTGTTTTGTGATAGTGGGATATAGCGGTAGGCCAGATTGGAAAATTATAGATGAAGCTACCGGTGCAGTGGTCTTTGATCCGGTAATGCCTACGACAGCTCCTCGATTAGGTACTTTAAAATTGACCGCACCTACCGCTGATAAAGTCTATAAAATAGTTCTTAATAGGACAACTTCAACTAAAAGCTCCTGGATTACCCTTGGATTTGTGGATTACCAACCTTAATAAACCTCATAAATAAAAACATCATGAAAAATCTATTTAATTTCGTACTCGCTGTTCTTTTCATTCAACTTGCTAATACCACTTCAACGCAAGCACAAGCCTGCAGGCCTGACACCAGAATGGTTGAAATGCCTCCCATTGGAAAGAAAAAATGCAATACAGTTCCGGGAGATTACTTTAATCGCTCTATATGTAATGTTGCCCCATTTAGAACGTATGATCCTTTGAAAAATGAAATTTTTGTACCAGCTGGAAAAACCATTAGTTGTTTTAGCATTGTTTCATCTGTTGGAACTCCCGTCTGGAAGATTGTCGATTCAGCTACAGGCACTACCATTTATACATCGGGTGCACCATTAGGAGGTTTAAGTTTTTCTGGTGGAAGATCTGGAAAATTGTTTAAAATGGAAATGGATGCAGGTGCCTCAACAGCGGGTGCTTCAGTAACCTTAGGTTATATCATATTTTAATTCGTCTTTTTTAATAATAATGCCTTACACTGAAATGATTTGGTGTAAGGCTAATTTATTTTATGGTTTAATAGATAAATTGATTATTTTTCCAAGAGTAAATCCAATAATCAATAAAATGACGTTGTGATACCTATCAGAACTTCCAGAAGAACTGCGGAAATTTCTTGGTTTGCCGACTTATGTGGTGGGGATACTGCCTTTTTAGGTCAGTTGGATGGTCAAAGGAGAAGTAATTTTGCACATTGTCAACATATAGTTCAGCAAGCCGAGCATTTGGGTTTTAATAATATTTTGCTTCCTTCCTCCTACATGGTTGGACAAGACCCGTTTACTTTTGCTGCAGCTGTTGCTCCCTCCATTCAAGATATTTCCCTGTTGGTTGCCCATCGGTTTGGGGAACTTCACCCGCCTATGTTGGCAAGATCTATAAGTACATTGGATCATTTATTAAAAGGTCGGTTTACTTTAAATGTTATCAATTCTGATCTGCCGGGAATGAGGGAAGAAGGCAAAGTCAGATATCAAAGAACCAGAGAAATTATAGAGATTCTTCGACAGGCCTGGACGCAGGATGAAATTCATTTTAAAGGTGAAATGTACCAATTTGATTTGTCGTCAGAACCAGTAAAGCCTTATCAGCAAAATGGAGGTCCCCTTTTATATTTTGGTGGTTTTTCGCCCGAGGCCAGAGACGTTTGTGCCCAATATTGTGATGTATTTCTTATGTGGCCAGACACAGAGGAGGGTTTGAAAAGTACCATGGAAGATGTATCAAAACGTGCGGCTACTTACAACAGAAAAATAGATTTTGGATTGCGAATTCATGTTATTGTGGAGGAAAATGAAGAACAGGCGTGGCTTTCAACTCAAAAACTGATTTCCAAACTGGAAGTTAAAAGAGGAGAGGAACTTAAAAACAGGGCTCAGGATGCAAAAAATATGGGGGTTCTTCAACAAGATAATTTGAGGGAAAACGCCGATAAAGATGGCTATGCTGAAGCATTGTTATGGACAGGTATCGGTCAGGCCCGAAGTGGATGTGGTGCCGCGCTTGTAGGTTCGCCTGAACAGATTATCGACAAAATAAATAAGTACATGGATATGGGCATCAGGTCTTTTATTTTCTCGGGTTATCCTCTAATTGAATCGGCCATTAAATTTGAAAAGTACGTATTGGGCAGATTACCCAACGAGAAACTGGCAAAAATTCAAGGTAGAATGCCCGAAAATGAACCAGATACACCTTTGACTACGAAAACTTTACAATAAAAAGCATAAAATGAAACAAATTGAATTAACGCCCACATTCTCCCTCTCGCAAATAGTATATGGGGTCTGGCGTTGGGATGAAAATAAGCAATCCTTAAAAGATATCTCTCATATTCTGGACACTTGTCTTTCATTGAGTATTGATTCGTTTGACCATGCTGATCTCTATAATGATTATGGCAATGAATTTTTCTTTGGCAAATTGTTAAAAGGAAATAACGCATTGAGAAGTCAAATTAAATTGATTACTAAATGCGGTATTCAATTAGTAAGCCAGAAAAAGCCACTGACTAAAGTTAAACATTATGATTACAGCAGAGAACATATCACGTATTCTGTAGAAAATTCTCTCCGACATTTGAATACCGATTTTCTGGATGTTTTGTTACTGCACCG
>JBILDL010000188.1:0-5243 GCA_044352635.1 Saprospiraceae bacterium
GTAGCTGCAGGTGCGTCTGGCTCGGTTTCAGTAACGACGGCATCGGGAACGGGCACATTGGCAGGCTTTACCTATTTGCCACCACCTACGATTACATCTTTTAGCCCAACATCGGCTGGAACGGGACAAACGGTAACTATTATTGGAACGAACTTCACGGGAACTACAGGTGTCAATTTTGGTGGTACCGCAGCAGCCTCATTTACCGTGGTTAGTGCAACGAGTATAACTGCAGTAGTTGGAGCTGGAACTACAGGAAATGTTCGTGTAAATACAGCCAATGGCAATGTTAATAGAGGTGGCTTTACCTTTATAACCGCTATTACTGTTCCGCCAACAATTACTTCATTTTCACCAACAAAGGCTATTCCTGGATCAAATATTACCCTTACAGGAACTGGTTTCAATCCGATATTAAGTCAAAATACAGTTTGGATAGGTGCTTCAAAGGCGACTATTTCTGCAGCAACAACAACCTCTATAACTGCTAGAGTTCCAGTAGGAGCAACAACAGATTATATCAGAATACTCAATTCAGGTACACAACAAGGTACTCAATCAAATCAATTTTTTGTTCCTTCTTTTTCTCCATCAAAAGATAGTATTCAAATTGGAGAGATTGCACCAAAAGTGGATTTAACAACGTTGGGTGGGCCTGAAGATATTCGTGTATCAGATTTAGATGGCGATGGCATACCTGATTTAGTTATCGCAAATTATACAGCTGGGTCAATTTCAGTGTTTAGAAATACAAGTGGTATAGGGAATATTAATGTTGCAAATTTTGTAAGAAAAGATTTTTCTTCAGGTGCCGGGTCCACTTTTATTTCTGTGGCTGATTTGGATAATGATGGAAAGCAAGATGTAATTGTTGCGAATCAAGGGGAAAATACCCTTTCCATTTTTAAAAATATTTCTACATCTGGAAATATTTCATTTAATAGTCCGGTAAAAATAGCTACTCCTTCTACTCCTATAGGTATTGGAATTGGTGATTTCGATAAAAATGGCTGGCTTGATATCGCTACAGCAAATCATGGAAACGGTACCGTTTCCATTTTTACAAATAAAGGTATCTTTAATGCTATTTCCACTAATAATTTTAATCCCCGTTTTGGTCTGATTACTGGCTTAAATCCAATAACCATTGATGTGGCCGATATGGATGGCGATTCAAAACCAGATATAGTGGTTGGAAATTATGGATCCAATTCCATTTCCATTTTTAAGAATAATTATATTTCCGGTGCATTAGCTACGGCTTCATTTTCCACCAAGTTAGATTTTAACGCTGGAAATAAACCTGGTTATGTGAAATTAGGTGATATGGATGGCGACTCAAAATTAGATATTGTCGTATTAGCTGAGGGTGTCAATAGTGTTGGAATTCTTAGAAATACTTCAACATCTGGCGTTTTGAATTTAACTTCATTTGCTTCCAGGGTTAATTTTAATACAGGTATTACACCATATTATATTAGTGTTGGAGACTTAACAGGAAATGGAAAACTGGATATTTTAGTTACAAATTTTGGGGACGGTACGGCAACCGTCTGGCAAAATAAGGCGACTCCAGGAAGTATTACGAGTGCTTCATTCTTTAAAAGATTAAATTTCACGGTGGGAACAAAACCTTATGCCGGACTTTTAGCCGATATTGATGGTGATGCTAAAACAGATATCTTAGTATCCAATACTGGTAGTAATACATTATCTATTTTGAGAAATACGGTTGGTGCCCAAATGATTGTATCACCTACGTCAACTACTTTACCTGCTACAGGAGGTTCCTTGACTGCTTCTATTTCTTCAAACCTCGTTTGGAAAGTTACTTCTAATGCGAATTGGCTTATTCCAATAGGAGCGTCAGGTAAAAATAGCGGTTCTTTAAGAGTTACTTTTTTGGCAAATAACGGAATTGCCAGAAGGGGAATTATTACTTTTACTGCTGATGGTATCACAAGAACTATGGAAATAGTGCAAGCTGCTAAACCAGGTGTAATGAATCCCACTTATGAATTGAATGGTGAATCATTAGAAAAACCGGAGCTTAATGCAAAGGAGTTTACCCACATTGACTGGGAATTATTTCCTAATCCTTCTGATGGAATAATAAATTTGGCAGTTAAATTTTCAAATTTAGTGGAAACAGGTTTATTAACTGTCAGAGATATTCATGGCAGGGAAGTTAAATCTTTAACCAACGTAAGAACGGGTAATTATCAGTTCGATTTATCCTCTGAACCTAAAGGTACTTATCTGTTTTCTTTGCAAGATGAAAATGGTAAAGGACTGGTTATTAAACAAATAATTTTAAATTAATTAGCGTTATAAAATCTTTTAATCCCCTTATAGTTAGATATTATAAGGGGATTTTTTATTAATATGTGAAAGTTTATGATGATTTAAAGTGACGTTTTTCGGTTGATAAAAAAAACAGATAACCAGATAAATAAGTCTGTTAAAACTCCTCGGTTTAAAAAACCTCTAAGTGTATTATTATTTGGTAAAATTAAGCTCCATGGTCATTATGTTACTGAATTATACACTCAAACTTATGCTGTTAAGTAAAGTTTCTGATATGCAGGGTAATAGTTTGTATAGACCTTATGATTTAAACGACTTTAATGCTATGAGGATTTGTTTTTTTTATAAAACCCCAACGGCCCAGCGTCAGAAATCATACCCATGAATTACCGCTTTGGGGACCGGGTATCAAGGCATAATAACGACACTGTGGCTTTGGGTTTTCTGTGCACTACGCACAGTAAGTGTGTATTGCCCTGGGGGGAAGGCAGACACTGAAATGGAAAGGTTGGTTTGACCAACATATTGGGTGTAATTCTTTTGAAATATCGTTTGTCCTGAGCTATTCAAGAGTATCAATTGTAAAGGGAATTTTTCAGAAGAAAAATTTAGGGATAATCCTTCTGATATTGATATTGGGTTATTTAAAATAATCGAATTATCACTGGCTGATAAATCTACATTGGGTGTAGCTAAAACGGTGCTAAATGAGCAGATTTTAGACAATGTGGAGCAAAATGAATAAAGATTTAATGATCTTAATCGCCAAAAATACTTTCGTCCGGTAATCAATTGTTTCGTAATATAGGACAAGGAATCCGGTGATATTTCATAACGGGCTGTAATGAGAGCCATATTGGGCATAGGAGAAACCTCAATGATATATTTGTAGGTTCCGGGGACTTTTTCCCAGGAGAATGTAACTCCATTGGATAAATTTACTTGACTATTTTCCATCGGCGTATTGACAATAGGTAAAGTTTGGTTGATTCTAATAGGTAAATCACCTTTAAATAATGTCGGATAAAATTCTTCCGCGTAGGCCCTCATGGTCATAATTTGCTCCTTACTGAATCTATTAGGGCAAGGATCTAATGCATAGCCCATGATAAGTGAACCGTCAGAAAAGAAACTTTTCCCCATAGGATCTAACAAAGAAATGGGACTTTTGGAACTATCGCTGCAAGACCATCTAAGATTAAGATAATCTGGAGCCGTATCGCAAAATCCGTCTCCAGCACTTCGGCAATTGCTTCCATCTGCTCTTTCTACCTTTACATTTTCCCAATGTTCGGGTGCTTTTAAAGTATAATCGAAAGCAATGCCCTCCCAACCTTGAAAGGTGTGGGGTAAACCCAGGAAATGTCCTATTTCGTGAGCTAGTAAAGCTCCTTTTACCTTATAACACTCAGAGGAAAGAACAATTCCTTTGTTTACACCTTGATGAAAAACATTAAAACCACAGGCATCAAGGGCGTTTTCTACGACGTAAACAGGTATGGCATTTGTTGATTTATACGATTGTAATAACTGACCTAGTTCAAATTCAGTTTCAATACTTTCATAAGTGGTAGAACTCAATATGGTTGGCTGACTTTCTAAATAAAAAGATATGTTAGCTTGTTTATATAATTTATTTAAATGACAAATTTCGTCCATTAATTTCTCTGGAGAAATAGTACCAGACTGGCTATGTACCTTACCGGAGATGAAAATTTTTATAGGAAAATAGAGGGTGAGGGAACTACGTAAAAAATTGTCAATGGGTAATCGTTGTTGAAAACGTGTTACCCATTCTTTATGAACACTGTTAACAGTGTTACATGGCTTTAATAATTGTCCATAAGTATTATGTGACAATAAAAAAGCAATTAAAAGGAACAATACGCGTAGTTGCATAGTGCCTTACAGCTTGATAAAAACGATATGTAAATGCCTTGGGAAAAAATACTGCTTTTAAAGTATATTTTTCACCTCTCGGGAGTAAAGTAAAAGGTTTATTATAACATATCCAAAAAAAGGTGAATAAAAATTTAAAATATTTGTATTTTTATAGGAAATTCCAAGCAAACTAAACAAAAAAATTATCATGAGAAAGGTTACTGTGATCGGTTCCGGAAATGTGGGAGCTACTGTGGCGAATGTACTGGCGCACAAAGATTTAGTAAATGAAATTGTTTTACTCGATATCCAGGGGGATATGGCAAAAGGTAAAGCATTAGATATGTGGCAACAAGCCCCGGTTGATTATTATAGCACGCGTATTACTGGTACAGATGATTATGCGAAGACCGCCGATTCTGATATTGTCGTGATCACCGCGGGTATTCCCAGAAAACCAGGTATGTCAAGAGATGATCTTATTAGTACTAATGCTAATATCGTTTCCTCTGTTACCGCACAGATAATGAAGTATTCAGCTAATCCTATTATTATCGTTGTTTCAAATCCTCTGGATGTCATGACTTACGCCGCATGGAAGACATCAGGATTACCTTCTTCCCGCGTTTTTGGCATGGCGGGTATTTTAGACACTGCCAGATATAGAGCTTTTCTAGCGGAAGCGCTTCATGTTTCTCCAAAGGATATTCAGGCAGTTCTCATGGGTGGTCATGGTGATACTATGGTTCCGCTTCCTCGTTATACTACCGTAAGTGGAATTCCTGTGACGGAGTTAATTGATGAAGCATCTTTAGATGCCATCGTTGAAAGGACAAAAGTTGGCGGCGGTGAATTAGTTAAGTTGATGGGTACTTCTGCCTGGTATGCTCCAGGGGCTGCTGCTGCCCAGATGGTGGAAAGTATTTTGAAAAATGAGAATAGGATTTATCCTTGTTGTGCTCTTTTAAATGGTGAGTATAATTTAAACGGCGTTTTTGTTGGCGTTCCAGTTAAATTGGGAGCTAATGGTATTGAGCAGTTGATAGAGTTAAAAT
>JBILDL010000189.1:0-5230 GCA_044352635.1 Saprospiraceae bacterium
AAGTAAGAATAGCCTATGGTAGCAATATTTACAGGATATTTTGCTGTTTTGATGAAGGAAATTTGATAGTTCTATTCAATGGGTTCCAAAAAAAGTCTCAAAAGACTCCTCAAGAAGAAATTGTCAAAGCATTGAAAATCAAAGCCGAATATTTTGAAGAAAAAAATAAACAAAATAAAAATGAAAAAAAGTAGCTCAATAACCACTTTCGACGAACACCTTGAAAAAAGGTACGGTAAAGCTGAAGAAGAAGGAAGAATGGCTTTTGAAGCGAAAGCCAAGGCTTTTGCTATCGGTGAACTGATCAAAGAAGAGCGAAGACTTTCAAAAATGACTCAAGAACAACTTGCCATCAAAACAGGGACTAAAAAAAGTTTTATATCCAGAATTGAAAATGGAAAAAGTGATATTCAGCTATCTACCCTTTTTAGAATTTTAGAATTAGGATTAGGTAAAAAAATCTCTTTGACGATAGAATAAAAGTGAAGCACATCAAAACCATGGATTCACGTGGCGGTTCATCATGGATAAACCGGTCGCCATTGTGCCATCAGCTCAGGAATTTTATAGTGGGAATAATATTCAACTTGTGAAAGAAAACTTCTTATTTACAGGTCAAATCCATCGATTGGGTGTTAAAGTATTTACTGACTCACTGAGAAGCCTTTCGATTCGTAAATCAAATGCATCAAAGTACGAGAAATGGGTTAACCTTTCATAGAATCAGTTCATTTTTCTCAATATTGCTTTTTGAAGATTCAAGACACTATAGGATTTTACGCCGTGGGTCGTTTGGAGCTCCTTTCCCGAAGTGACCTCAAAAATGATTTGATTTCCTAACCATTCATAGGTGGAGGTTAAAAGAATACCCTGGGTTTCAAATACACTATATAACTTGTTTCCAAATAAATAATCGATGAGAAAAATACCATCTCCCTCGTCTGTTTTAAATACCCCTTTACCAGCATCTGAAATGACGAGTTTATAATCTTTTACCATTGGATTTTTCGTAGAAAGGTATTCTGTTTTCCATATAAAGGTATCTGGGGCATTTGTTTTGGTTACATTTAATTTGATAGGGACACTATCAACTAACGAACCTCTATTATAAATGTGCATAGTACCTTCCCAAACGCCAAGGCATTTTTCAGGAAATGAAGCCTGAGCAAAGATTGAAGTAAAGGAAAATAGAAAGATTAGGGCATAAAAAAATTTCATAAGGAACGTGCGTATTTTAAAGTAGTTATGAAATAATGGCACTTATAATTAAGGTACCTATCAGGCCCATTACGGAGACAACAGTTTCCATAAGGCTCCACGATTTAATGGTATCCTTGATAGACAGATTAAAATATTCTTTAAAAAGCCAGAATCCGGAATCATTAACATGGGAAAATAAAAGGCTACCGGAACCGACAGCAAGTACCATTAAATTGGGATCAACACCCAAAACGGGAATCATGGGCGCCATTATTCCCGCCGTCGTCAAGCCAGCAACCGTTGCCGACCCCATGGCTATTCTGATAATTCCTGCCACAAACCAACCTAAGATCAGGGGAGGTAAATTCATAGGTTGAACTATTTCAGCTAAGGATTGGCTTACACCACTTTCAACTAGTACCTGTTTCAATGCGCCGGCACCGCCCACGATGAGTAAAATGAATAATATATCCTTTACGGAATCACCATAGATAGCCATGATATCTCCCATTTTCATTTTCCTAAAAACACCAAGGGAAAAAGTGCCATAAAGTAAAGAAATGAGGAGCAGCATACCTGGATCAGACACAAAAACCAAAGCTTTTTTTAGTCCTTCCGGCATATTTGAAATCATACCTAAAAGAGAGGATGCCGCTAACAATATAACGGGTAAAAGGCAGGTAAATAAACTATTTCCAAATCCAGGTAGCTCATTTTCAGGGATTTCCCTGGGTTTAAAAGTCTGAATAGGATTAGAAGGTATTTTCTTTAAGAATTCAGCAAGGACAGGACCCGCCACAATAACCGTTGGAATGGCAATGATGAAGCCATATAAAAGGGTCATTCCCATATCTGCTTGAAATTGAACGACTAAAGCAGCAGGAGAAGGATGAGGTGGCAGTAGGCCATGATTGGTTGATAATGCGGCACACATGGGAATTCCCAAATATACAGCGGGCATATTTACCCGATACATGATGGTAAAAACCAGAGGCATCAATAAAACAAATCCAACATTATAATAAAGAGGAATGCCCAGAACAAAGCCGGTCAGCATCAACGCCCAGGAAATGTATTTAGTTCCTGAAATTCTTAATAAAACGGAGCTGATTTGTTGTGCAGCACCCGACTCAGCAATCAATTTACCCGACATAGCACCAAAAAGTAGCACCATGAGGATGGATCCGACCGTGTCGCCTATACCTTTTTGTATGGCTGTAGGTATATTTTCAATAGGAATGCCAAATAACAATCCCCCAAAAATGGAAACAATAATAAAGGCAATAAACGGGTGAAATTTTAATGCTGAGATTAAAAGAACGAGAAGTATGATGCAGGCAATGAGCAGAACAAAAATCATGAGGAAGAAAATTAAAGAGGTTTAATCTAATTTTTTTTCAATAGACTCCAACGAAATTCCCTTTGTTTCAGGCATCACCTTCCAAACCCATAATAGCTGTAAAAACATAAGAAAAGCGAAGGAAGCGAAAATGAAACCTCCGCCAAATTTCCCAGCAAAGAAGGGGAAAAAGGCCGATATCAGGGCGGCAAAAACCCAGTGGGTAGAACTTCCAAAGGCATTGCCATAAGAGCGCACTTCATTGGGAAAAATTTCAGAAATAAATACCCAGATGACTGCTCCCTGACCCACAGCATGGGAAGCTATGAAGATAAATAGTAAAAATGGAACCAAAAGAGATCCACTTCCTGCTTGCGTAAAAAACACATAAGACACACAGCTTAAAGAAATTATGTAGCCAAATGAACCCAGGTACATCAGTTTTTTTCTTCCCCAGGTATCAATTAATACCAATCCCAATAAGGTGAAAATTAAATTGATAACACCGATTCCAACGGTTGATAATAAGGCTGATTCTGCGCCCATGCCTGTATCTTCAAAAATACGCGGGGCATAATAAATAATAGCATTTATGCCAGAAACCTGATTAAAAAAGGCTATCAGGAAGGCCAATAAAATAGGTTTTCGATATTTAGCCGTAAAAAAGGGCACTTTTACTTTTTTAACCTCTTCTTTAGCGCTTTGAATGATTTCCTGTAGCGCATCTTCCGCTTTTTCCGGATTAATCATTTGTAAAACGGCTCTGGCTTCGTCAATCAACCCTTTTTTAACCACTAACCAACGAGGGCTACGAGGCACTTTGGTAATTAAATAAGTGAATAAAGCGGCAGGAATAATTTCAACGCCTAGCATAATTCTCCAGCCATTATTTTCTCCTGAACCAATGATATAATTAGAGGCAAAGGCAATTAAAATACCTAAAACAATATTAAATTGAAACAATGCAGCCAATTGCCCTCTTTTTTCGGCAGGAGCAATTTCAGAAATGTACATAGGGGCTGCTACAGATGACGCGCCGACGCCGATACCACCAATAAAGCGGAAGAACATCAGCGAATAAATATCCCAGGCAAAAGCGGAACCAATGGCCGAAGAAAGATAAAGTAGCGCCACCCAGAATAAAGTGGTTCTTCTGCCATATTTATCAGCGGGAATGCCACCAAAAATGGCACCTAAAATAGTCCCGTATAAGGCCATTCCCACCATTTGACCGAGCATGAAATCACTCAAATTCCATAATTCCTGGATGGCTTGTTCTCCTCCAGAAATAACGGCGGTATCAAAGCCAAATAAAAAACCTCCCAATGCCACAGTGAGTGACCAAAAGTAAACCTTACGTTGATTCATACATCGGTTAATAATAGGGTTAAATAAAATAATCGTTTTTAAATGTAAGTAGAAAATATCGAATTTTCATGTTATTTATTTGGTTTTTCACCTATTTATAAAACATAAGCCTTAAGAAGTATTGATAAAAATCATTTTTATTTTACATACCAATCATTTGATGCTATGATGGGTTATGTGTCAGAGGGTAAGGAAACCTTGTTTTTCCTACCATAAAAAAAATTGATGTTTATTTAATGAATATTTTAACAAAAGGTAACAACAAAATTTTTTTTCCGTTCTTTTGCATAAATTTTGTTTGTCTTAGTTTAAAAAATGAATATTCATTTTAATAGAATTAGTTGACATTCATTTATTTCGCATTATTTACGAATTCTTAATTTTCAAACTATGTTTAAAAATTTATCCACCGTATTTCTGTTGCTATTCGGACTTTTTCAAAGTTTGAACGCGCAACAAACGGTAAAGGGAACCATCCTTGATGAAAAGGGAAATCCAATTATTGCCGTCAATGTAATCCTCAAAGGAACCGGAACAGGAACCGTTTCTGACCTTGATGGAAAATACAACATCGAGGTACCTAATGCAAACGCCGTATTAGAGTTTTCATTTATTGGGTATAAAAGTAAATCCGAATCAGTTGGAAATCGCTCAACGATTGACGTTACCCTCGAAGAGGATGCAGAATTATTAGATGAGGTGGTTGTTAGTGCCTTAGGTTTTACCCAGAAAAAGGATCAAATGGGATCTACCTATTCAACGGTTGCAACGCAAGATGTAGTTCGTTCAGGTGAAACGGGATTAATTAATGGTCTGGCGGGAAAAGCGGCGGGTGTTAGGGTCGCTCGTTCCAATGGTGATCCGGGTGCAGGTTCTACCATTCAGATTCGTGGGGCCAATACGATTACGGGTTCATCCAGTCCTTTGGTCATTGTAGATGGTGTGCCTATTAGCAATTCAACCATTTATGGTAATGGAAATGGAGGAACGGATGCCGGGGTTTCTCAACAGTCAAGATTAAATGACATTAATCCGGCTGATATTGAGTCTATTCAGGTATTGAAAGGTGCTTCGGCAGCTTCCCTTTGGGGTTCAAGAGCAGCGAATGGCGTTATTGTTATTACCACAAAAAAGGGTAAATCTGGTAAACCAACCATATCTTTCACCAGCTCTTTTTCTTATGATGAAATAAATCGTCGTCATCCTTTACAGGATAAATTTGGACAAGGTTTAAATGGTATTTGGAGTTCTACGGCAACCCAGTCATGGGGAGATCAAATCTCTGCCCGTGCAGGTGGTGCTGATGAAGTTATAACGAACAGA
>JBILDL010000190.1:0-5216 GCA_044352635.1 Saprospiraceae bacterium
AACGAATTCAAACGTTACTCATTCCGAGCCAATTCTGAATGGGATTTATTACCTTGGTTAAGCGTAGGTGAAAACCTTCAGGTTACCTATAGAGCCGTTTTAGGCCAACAAGGTGATGCTGGTGGTATCGGTGTGGCTGACGACGAATCAGAAGTTTTGTCTGCCTATAGAATGCCTACAATTATTCCTGTATTTGATGAATTTGGAAGTTATGCAAGTACAAAAGCAGCTGGTTTTAATAATCCAAGAAATCCTTTGAGAAGATTAAGGCTGAACAGTGGTGACGACGGTGGTTTCAATACAAGTGCCTTTGGTAACTTATATTTGTTAATTAAACCAGTTAAAGGTTTAACTATTAAATCTTCATTGGGTGGAAACTACAATAACAACTTCTACAAGAATTATAATTACATCTACTTAGGAGATTCTGAGCCAGAAGCATCAAATACCTTCAGTGAAGGTGGGGGTTATGGCATGAGCTGGGTGTTAACTAATACGGCATCATACAAAGCTCAATTAGGCGCTCACGGCTTTACTGCCTTAGCGGGTGTTGAGGCATTAAACACCGGAAAAGGACGTTTCTTTAATGGTAGTGGTATTAATCCATTCTCTACCGATTTAAATTTCGTTAACTTATCAACAGTTCAAAGCCCTCAGGTAAACAGTGGTTTATATAACGGAGTTAATTTTTACTCTATCTTTGGTAAATTAGACTATAATTTCAAAGAAAAGTATTATTTGACAGGTGTACTTCGTCGTGATGGTTCCTCTCGTTTTGGTGCTAACTCACGTTATGGCGTATTTCCAGCCTTATCAGCGGCTTGGCGTGTAACCTCAGAAGATTTCCTGAAAGATGTTACCTGGATCAGAGACTTGAAAGTTCGTGGTGGATGGGGAGAAATGGGTAACTCTAATAACGTTGACCCAAGTAACCAGTTTTTCTTATATCGTTCTGACCGTGGCTCAACTTTCTACCCTATCAGCGGACAAAGCAGTGGTGTTGATGAAGGATTTGCTTCCAGTAGAATTGGTAACCCTGATGCTAAATGGGAAACAAGTGAAACCATTAACTTAGGATTTGATATCTCTATGTTTGACAATAAATTAGAGGTTATTTTTGACTGGTGGAAAAAGACCACAAGAGACCTTTTATTCACGGTTCCACTTCCAGGTGTTGCTGGTAATTATGCTGCATCTCCAGCTGTTAACGTTGGTAGTATGTTAAACAGAGGTATAGATTTCCAAATTATCAACAGAGGTAATTTAGGATCAAAATTAACCTACGAACTGACATTAAATAATGCCTTCCTACATAATGAAATCACTAAGTTGGCTGACGGTATTCCATTCTTCGATGGAGGATCCTATAGAGGCATTGCCCCAATCAGAAATCAACCTGGTTATGGACTTTCTGAATTTTTTGGGTATAAAATGATTGGATATTTCAACACAAAAGCAGAGGTTGATGCATCAAAACAACCTGGTGCAGGAGTAGGACGTTTCAAATATGAAGACGTAAATGGTGATGGACAAATCACACCTGCTGACCGTACCTTCATCGGAAGTCCAATTCCTAAATTTACAGGTGGTGCCAATTTCAATGTTGGATACAAAAATTTACACGCTGAAATTTACTTATATACTTCTATAGGTAACAAAATTTTCAACCAATCAAAATGGTTTACTGATTTCTTCGGTTCTTTCGAAGGATCTGCGAAAGGCATTCGTGCTTTAGATTCATGGACGACTGCTTTAGGAAATGACGCAAAAGCACCTATTTGGGAAAGTGCCTCTAACATTAGTACCAATGGCGCAGCTAATTCTTGGTATGTTGAAGACGGATCATTCCTACGTATTCAAAGATTAGCTATGTATTACGATTTTGATTCCTCTCTATTAAAGAGATTAAAATTATCAAAACTTAGCGTTGGTGTTTCTGCAAATAATATCTGGACACTTACAAAATACACTGGTTTAGATCCAATGGTTGGTGGTGGAGCTGATACAAACTTCGGTATAGATGTAGGTAACTACCCAGTTACACCATCATACATGCTGAATTTCGCCATCGGCTTCTAATCTTTCATAACTTTAATTTGTTTCTTTAATATAAAAAACAAGAAAATGAATAATATTTTTAAAAGGATGTCAATGGTCATGGCTATGGTTATGGTCTTGGTTGTATCCTGTAAAGATTCCTTTTTAGAGGTAGCCCCAACAGGCTCACTTGCGGATGCTCAGCTAGCTACAAAAGCTGGTGTGGAGGGCGTCCTAATTGGTGCTTATGCCGCACTAAATGGTGTTTTTGGAAATCGTCTTGAAGGTCCAAACCACTGGGTAACAGGTAGTATTTGTGGAGGTGAGGCTAATAAAGGAACGGATCCTGGTGATTATTCTTCCATTAACCCAATGCAGCGTTATGAAACGGATCCAACCCAAGGTGACCTTTCTGCATTGTGGAGAGGCCGTTATGAGGGAGTTAGCCGTTGTAACACGGTACTTAGACTTTTGAGTCAAGCGAAAGATGTCAGTCCGGCTGATGCTGCAAGAATTGCAGGGGAAGCAAGATTGTTGAGAGGTCATTTCTATTTTGACCTTAAAAAACACTTCAACAGTATTCCATACTTTGACGAAAAAACGCCTGCTTCTGAGATTCCTAAAGTAGCCAATTCTCCAGCCGTTTGGGATAAAATTGAGGCTGATTTCCAGTTCGCTTTCACCAACTTACCTGAAACGCAAGGACAGGCTGGTCGTGTAAATAAGTGGGCAGCTGCTGCTTATATGGGTAAAGCGAAACTTTACCAAAAGAAGTATGCAGAAGCAAAAACCTGGTTTGACAATACTATCACTAATGGTAAGACAACAAACGGAAGAAAATATCAATTATTGGATGATTATACTCAAATCTTTAACGCTGAGTTTGATAATCATGCTGAAGCAGTTATGGACGTAGAATCGTCTATGAATACAGGTAACGTAGCTAATGCAAACTACTATGACGACCTTAACTATCCTTACAATACAGGTTTAGATGGTCCGGGTAACTGCTGTGGATTCTTCCAGCCTTCCTTTGATATGGCTAATACTTTCCGCACAAAAGACGGTCTTCCTCTTTTAGATGGATCATATAACAATGACGCCAATGCCTTAAAGCATGACTACGGTGTTGAATCAAGTGCTCCATTTACACCTGATGCAGGTCCTGTGGATCCTCGTTTAGACCATTCTATTGGTCGTCGTGGTATTCCATATCTTGACTGGATTGCTCACCCTGGTAAAGCATGGATTCGCGCTCAACCTTATGCTGGTCCTTATTCTCCTAAGAAATATGTTTACTATAAGTCTCAGGAAAATAAATTGACTGACGGTAGCTCATGGACTCGTGGTTATGCAACTATGAATTACACTATCATTCGTTTTGCTGATGTTCTTTTAATGGCAGCTGAAGCTGAAATTGAAGCTGGTTCTTTGACTAAAGCCAGAGAATTGGTTAATCAAGTACGTGCCCGTGCTGCTAATAAAGCACATTGGGTTAAAAAAGCCGATGGAACACCTGCAGCTAATTATGTGATTTCCCTTTATCCAGAATCAGCTTTTGCTTCTAAAGCTTCTGCAAATGAGGCGGTTAGAATGGAAAGAAAACTTGAACTTTCTGGTGAAGGTCATAGATTCTTCGACCTTGTTCGTTGGGGTATCGCTGAACCAGTACTAAATGCTTATCTTAGAAATGAAGCTAAAATTTTAGTTACAAAATTTGGTGGTGCTAAATTCACCGCTGGAAACGATGAGTATTATCCAATTCCTCAACGTGAAATTGATTTACAAGGTACCGTTCTAAAACAAAATCCTGGTTATTAATTAACTCCTTTTGTTTTATAAATAAGGGTGCCTCAATGCGTAAAATTGAGGCGCCCTTTTTAATTTTACATGCACTCAAAATAACTGTTTATGCGTATTTTAATTAGCCTGTTTTGTCTCTCCCTTATCCTTGCTTGTGATAAAAAAGAGTTTCTGTTTACAAAAATAGATGCCACTGATTCAGGTATCTCTTTTGAAAATAAAATAACCGTTAATGATACGCTAAATGCTTTGGTGAGTGAGTTCGTTTATAATGGGGGTGGTGTAGCCATCGCCGATTTAAATGGCGACCAATTGAATGATTTGTTCTTTACTGCAAGCCAATCTGATAATTCCCTCTACATTAATAAAGGGAATTTTAAGTTTACTGAAACATCTAAAATATCAGGAACCCAGAAACCCTCTAACCAATTTTGGTCATCTGGCGTAACGATCATTGATATTAATTTAGATGGCAAACAAGACATCTATGTGTGTAATACTTTAAACGGTAAGGCCGATTACAGAAAAAATTTCTTGTATATAAACAATGGTAATAAATCAGATGGTACACCCAAATTTACTGAAATGGCGGCTGAATACGGCTTAGCCGATACCTCACATGCATCTCATGCCCAATTTTTTGACTACGACCTCGACGGTGATCTTGATGTTTTTATTGGCGTTAATTGGGTAGAGGAAAAATATCCTCACGAATTTATTGAAAAACGCATCGGAAAAGAAGCCTTAAACCGTGACAGACTATTTAGAAATGACTGGAACGAAAAATTAGGACACCCCGTTTTTACCGATGTTGCAGAGGAAGCGGGTATTCAATTGGATGGTTATAGTCACAGTACGCTTATCGTCGATTTTAATGAAGATCATTATCCTGATATTTATGTCGCTAACGATTTTGAAAGCGATGACCTGATTTTCATAAATAATAAGAATGGAACTTTTACCAATTATGCAGCGGATATCTTTAAACATATCAGTCTGACGGCTATGGGAAGTGATGTGGGTGATGTTAATAATGACGGCTTGCAAGACCTTTTGACCACTGAAATGCAGCCTTTTTATAATAAAAGAAAAAAATTATTTCAGGGGGAAAGTAGTTATCAAAGAGAAATTTTCACCAAAAGATTTGGCTATAATCATCAATTTATGAGAAATACCCTACAGATAAACCAAGGAGTTAATCCTAAAACCGGGTTGCCTGTATTTTCAGAGCAAGGTATGTTTTCAGGGATTCATGAAACAGACTGGTCCTGGACCGCGCTATTTGCAGATTTTGATAACGATGGTTTTCAAGATGTTTTTATTTCTAATGGTTATCCAAAAGATGTTACCGATCATGACTTCTCTATTTTCCGGTC
>JBILDL010000191.1:0-5200 GCA_044352635.1 Saprospiraceae bacterium
CTGCCTGAACAAGAGGATGTTTTAAAATAGCCTCCAGGTGGTAGTCAAAATGAGACTCATTGTATTGGGTTAATTTACCCAGTTGATCAATATTTGCATAGTCGATCATTTCAGGTTGGGTAGAAATCTCCAACAATGTTTCTCCGTCCTTTGCAGAAATAAATTCCCCCTGATCATTTAAAAATTTCAGTGCATTCCATTCCCGCGGATTATGACTGGCGGTTATAACGATACCTCCAGCCGCATTCTCCTTGGTTACCCACATTTCAACTGTTGGCGTAGTGGATAATCCGAGGTCAACGACATTAAATCCCATGGAAATTAATGTATTATTTACTAATCCAGCTACCATAGAACCTGAAATTCTGGCATCCCGACCTATAACTACTTTACGTTTATCATTTTTTTGCTTTAGCCAGTGCGCGAAGGCAGCGGTCATAACGACAATGTCAATGGCAGTTAAGTTTTCACCTGGTCGCCCACCAATGGTTCCCCTGGTTCCGGAAATAGATTTTATTAAAGTCACCTTTTTTGATTTTGTAGCAAATATACAAAATAGCAAGCATCTCTTATCTTTGTAAAAAAAAAGGCTTTGGAGAAATACCTGGGAATAGATAAAATGATATTCCTTTTTATTCAGGAATATTTGCGTAATCCATTGCTGGACATGGTACTGCCTCTATTGAGAAATAAATTTATATGGATACCTCTGTATATAGTCATTCTGATATATAGTTATCAGTGGGGTAAAAAAGTTTTTTTCAAATATCTTCTGTTTTTGATAGGCCTCGTTTCAATATCTGATATGGTAAGTAGCCGGTTATTAAAACCCTTATTTAACAGAATAAGACCTTGCAATGATTTTCAGGTGAACACCTTGTTTGACCCATTAGTGTCTTGTGGAAGTGGTTTATCTTTTCCCTCCAGCCATGCGGTAAACCATTTTGCCTTGGCTGCTTTTTTTTATTATACTGCTCATTTTATATCATTTAAATGGCGCTTTTTATGGTATGTTTGGGCGTTTTCTATATGTTTTGCCCAGGTTTACGTGGGTGTTCATTATCCATTAGATGTTTTCATTGGTGGATTAATAGGATTTTATTTTGGCAACATTGTTGCAAAAACGTATCTTCGCGTTCTGAATAAAGAAAAAGAAGTAAAAGGTTAAAAATGGGTCAATCTTGGTTAATTTATGTTGGGCTGATAATGGTAGTGTGGTTAGGGGCTATCTTACCTTTTATTTTAAAGAGGGGAGAGATGTTTCTCTCGAGAATTCTCCTTTTTAGTGGTGCCTATTTGCTAGGTATCGCCCTTATTGTTTTTGTTCCTGATATTATCAGGATAAGTCCTGAAAAAAGTCCATGGATACTTATAGGTTTTTTTATCCAGCTGATCATACAAAAAATTTCTGGTGGCAGTGAACATGGACACATTCACACTACCACTTCTCTGAATAAGCAAATGGCTTTACAGGTATTTGTCGGATTAAGTTTTCATGCCTTGATGGACGGGGCTTCTGTAGGCAGTTATAATGAATGGTCTCATTTACATCACGAAACAGGTGGACACGAACATGGTTTTGTTTACGGTATCCTAATGCATAAGATAGGGGAGGGATTTGCCCTTGCCTCATTATTTATGTTGACAAAAACGAAATCGATTCATGCGGCAATGATCATCCTTATTTTTTCTTTGATGGCACCATTTTCAGCCTGGATTGTTTCATTATTGCATTTAACTTCAACCATTATCACTATATTGATGGCGATGGTTGCGGGATCATTTTTACATATATCTGCGAGCATATTATTGGAAAGCTGGCACAAGAAAAGTGAGAAAGATACAGATCGTTACAAATGGGTGGTTATTTTATCAGGATTTACGTTGGCCATATTAAGTTCCTGGCATTAAAAAAGCCATCACCGGGAAAATCCCAATGATGGCTTTACTATGGATTATCTTAAAAACGAATATTACATCATTCCTGGCATTCCACCTCCATGAGGCATAGAAGGAGAAGATGATTCTTTTGAAGGTTTCTCGCTAATTACACACTCTGTAGTTAACACCATACCAGCAATCGAAGATGCATTTTCCAATGCGATACGAGTAACTTTAGTTGGGTCGATAACACCAGCAATTTTTAAATCTTCAAATTTGTCGGTACGGGCGTTATATCCCATATCACCTTTAGAGTTTAAAACTCTTTGAAGAATAACAGAACCTTCAACACCTGCATTTTCAGCAATAGTACGAAGTGGAGCTTCCAACGCCTTACGGACGATATTCACACCAATATTCTCGTCTTCATTAGCACCTTTGAAATTTCTTAGAGCACCAATGGCACGCACTAACGCGACACCACCACCGGCTACGATACCTTCTTCAACGGCGGCACGGGTAGCACTTAATGCATCGTCAACACGATCTTTCTTTTCTTTCATTTCCACTTCTGTTGGAGCACCAACATAAAGAACGGCTACACCACCAGCTAATTTAGCTAAACGCTCTTGTAACTTCTCACGATCATAATCGCTGGTAGAAGCCTCAATCTGCTGCTTTAATTGTTGGATACGCGCTTTAATCTGAGATTCTTCGCCACCACCGTTAACGATAGTAGTATTATCTTTATCGATAGAAATTTTCTCAGCATTACCAAGGTGCTCTAAGGTAGTATTTTCTAATTTATAGCCCTGCTCTTCAGAGATTACGGTACCACCTGTTAAGATAGCGATATCTTCAAGCATTGCTTTACGACGATCACCAAAACCTGGAGCTTTAACAGCTACTACTTTAAGACTTGCACGTAGGCGATTCACTACTAAAACGCCTAACGCCTGACTTTCAATATCTTCAGCTATAATTAACAATGGTCTTCCCATGCCTACTACTTTCTCCAAAATAGGGATAATATCCGCCATGTTAGAGATTTTTTTATCGTAGATAAGGATAAACGCATTGTCATATTCACTTACCATGTTTTCTGTATCCGTTACGAAATAAGGAGAGAGATATCCTCTATCGAACTGCATACCTAAAACTTCTTCCATGTAAGTTTCAGTACCTTTTGATTCTTCAACGGTAATAACACCGTCTTTAGAAACGCGTTTCATTGCCTCAGCGATAAGTTCACCAATCGCTTCGTCATTATTCGCTGAAATACCGGCAACTTGTTTGATGCGATTGAAATCAGAACCAATATTTTCTGACTGAGATTTCAAGAAAAGAATAACCTCTTTCACTGCCTTATCAATACCACGCTTTAAATCCATTGGATTTGCACCAGCGGTAACGTTTTTAAGACCCGCGTTTATAATAGCCTGAGCCAAAGCAGTAGCAGTTGTTGTTCCATCACCAGCAATATCAGCTGTTTTGGAAGCTACTTCTTTAACCATTTGAGCACCCATATTTTCGATAGGATCCTCTAGTTCAATTTCTTTAGCAACGGTTACCCCATCTTTAGTAATCTGAGGAGCACCAAAACTTTTTTGGATAACCACATTACGACCTTTTGGTCCAAGGGTTACTTTCACGGCATTGGCCATGGCATCGACACCTGCGCGTAATTTTTCCCGGGCGTCTCTATTAAAACTAATTTCTTTAGCCATCTTTCGATTTCTCTTTAAGGTTTGAAATGAAAATAATTACAGAATGACCAAAATGTCATCTTCGCGCATGATTAAATAATCATACCCTTCGAAATTCAATTCCTGACCAGCATATTTACCATATAAAACGGTGTCGCCTACCTGAACTGTCATTAGGTTACCGTCTTTTCCTGGTCCTACTGCTACTACTTCACCTCTTTGAGGTTTTTCTTTAGCGGTATCAGGGATAATAATTCCTCCCTTCGTCTTTTCTTCCGCAGGAGCAGGCTTTACTACAACACGATCGTTGATTGGCCTCATATCTCTTTATTTTATTAGGTGGTTAAAAAATATTTAATAAAATGCTATCACATTATGTGCCAATCTTTATTATCTGCCAAATTTTCATGTTTAATCCCTTTTATGTCAGATTTTAAGAACAAAAAGGCAGTTAATACTTATTTTTCACCTCTTTTTGACTCAAAATTACGTTCTCCGGCTCTGATTGCGATATTTAGATGATTCTCTTGTGGTGGAATCGGGCAGTTGAATCCTTCATTATAGGCACAATATGGATTATACGCTTTATTAAAATTTAAAATGATCTTCCCGTCCTTAACAGTACTTATCCTTACATCCATATAACGGCCTCCTCCATAAGTTTCCACACCGTTGGTGTCATCTTTGAAGGGTAAGAATAAGTAATCTTTAAATTGCGGTTGACGTATTAATGTCATATTTTGGTATAGATATACCGTTATTTTTTTAGAACCATGTGTAAAGGTTGCCGTGGCAAATTTTCGATAATCTCGGGTAACACCACTGTAGGTAGGCATTTGAAATACAGGTTCCTTTTCTAAGGGAACATATTCTGCTTCTACCTGCCAGGATTTTTTAAAGGAAAAATATTTTATATGATCTTTTTCCTCAAGCGTAATAGGTTTTCTGGGGTCTGACAATAGTTCCTCCAAATGAGTTTTTCTGTAGGCAATAACTTCCTTTTTTGATTGGGAAACCAATGGACCTGTAATTTGCCAAAGCAGTAAAACGGTCAGGAGGTTTCTAAATATATAAGCGTTTTTCATGTGTTGTATTTATTGAGCTACCAAAACAAGTTTATTTTCACTTCCGTTAATTTCCATTCGGGTAATTTTTTTTATTGGAAAATTAGATAAATCAACCAAAAGTTCCCAGTTCGCATTTTTGTCAGGGTGAAATTGATAAATTTTAGCTCCTTCTGCCATTATTAAAGTACCATCTTTTAAAATACTGAAATCTTCCTGTTGGTTCAATGGCATGATGATAGGAATTTTGGGGCTTTCGCTGGAGTAAATGGCTTTTGTTCGATAAATAAAAGAGGGTTCTCCTGGTTTAGCCTTTTGAATATAGTAAAGTTCCCCATTTTCAGTGACCCGAAAACATCTGCCTGGTGAGGAGGTTATTATTGTAGAGGCCGTTTCATCTAGACGGCGATACCAAAGGGTTTGTGGATTTCCCAGTTCAAAAGTAATGACGCCTTGATCGTAAACCCATCTAAAATAACCAATATTCGTTTGATTTGCTAAAATGGGTTTTCCTTGATTTTGTCCGTTCAATGGCAGTGACCATATCCT
>JBILDL010000192.1:0-5147 GCA_044352635.1 Saprospiraceae bacterium
TGTTGTTGATACCATCAGAAAGTATTTTGGAGAGCTTTTGTTTGAAACGCTAATCAGAGATAATGTAGCTCTCGCAGAAGCACCTGCTCAACGCAAAGATATTTTTGCCTACAGTCCTTCTAGTCCGGGGTCCGAAGATTATTTAGCACTTTGTAAAGAATTACTCACCAGAACAGAAGGAGCCTGAAAATGATTTCTGTTTTTTTGATTTAAAATGAAATGAGTAAAAAAAGATTCACATCGGGAATGGAGGACCTCCTCCACGAAGCTAATCAAACTAGCCCTGTATTTCATGCTGGAAGTCCGAAAAATCAGCAACCTCTCCTCCCAATGGAAGGAAATATCAGACCTGTTGAGGGGATTTCCCTCCTGGGAGAACAAGCCTTAGCTCCTCTCAGACGCTCGCATGGAAAGAAATTTAGTGAGGATTTGCAAACCTTCCTTCAAGAGGCGTTCGATGATTCATTTGAAAAATATTCCGATCCTAATTTTGTTCAGGACGACTCAAGTAATAAGAAGCGATCCCTGAAGCCTATGGCCGGTCTCGATGCTATTCTGAGAAGTACCGTTGATCCTAAATCTATGAGGCTCGGACCAGGGAACACTCGTAGATTAACGCTCGTTTTTGATGAGAGTAAGTTGAATAAACTCAAATCTATAGCCAGATTGGAGCGTTCTTACCTCAAAGATATTATCGACGAAATTGTTGAAGAATTCATAAAAGAATACGAGGTTCAAAAGGGGTTGATAGATTAATTTGTTCTTTCTCGATAAACTTTTTATTAATTTTTAGCCTTTTTAAGAGTAAAATTAATATGATGTACGCAAGATTATTGATGTTGTTTTTAGTGCTAAACCTCGTTTCTTGTAAAAATAATGATTCAGAGGTTCTTCATAACCAAATTATGGATATTCATGATGAGGTTATGCCCAAAACAGGTGAAATAGCTTACCTTTATCTGGCCTTTAGAAAAAAAGTGGAAACTGATTCTACGATTTCCCCAGACCAGAAAATGGAGCTCCTGAAACAAGCAGATGATTTGGAGAAAGCTGAAGATGAGATGATGGTCTGGATGAATGATTATATTCCGCCACATAAAATGAAGTCTTCAAAAAATGAAAATGAAATGATAGACTATCTCCAGAATCAGAAAAAGATAATATCTGATATCAAAGTTCATACCAATGCCAGCCTGGCTTCAGGTAAAAAATGGAAGGAGATGCTCTCCATAAATAATTAATGAATGAATTTTACAAATATATTTTTGATATTTCTATTCATTCTATCCTTTTCTTTCAGTTGTAGTAAGGTCGAATCAGCGCCGCTTCCCATTTTGGGCAATAAGGAAACACTGGAAGATGGTACGATAAAATATCACACAATCCCCTCTTTTTCTTTTATTGACCAGGATAGTTTGCTTTTTACCGAGAAGTCGGTGGAGAATAAAATATATGTGGTAGATTTCTTTTTTATAAGTTGTCCAAGTATCTGCCCAATGGTCAGCAGACAAATGCTAAGGGTCTATGACCAGTATTTGAAGGAAGATAAATTAATGTTCGTTTCTTATTCTATCGACCCCAAACGAGATACCGTGGAAAGATTGGCAAATTACGCAAGAAATCTTGGCGTAAATACAGAAAAATGGAAGTTTGTAACGGGTAAAAAGGAAGCTATTTTTGATATTGCAAAAGATTACTTTAGTATCGCCATAGAGAATGAAGAGGCACCAGGTGGGTTCGACCATAGTGGGCGACTCATCTTGGTGGATGAGAAAAAGCATATAAGAAGCTTCTGTGACGGAACAGATCCCCTGTCTGTTGATGGCTTCATTAAAGATATTCAAAAATTGTTAAATGAAACTAAAGGAGAGGTAAAAAAGTAGATGTATTCTACCTTTTTTACCTCTCACTTCTATTTATTTAATTTTGGTTACCCAAAATTAAAGGTAAGCCGTCCTTGCCGCTGCCAATAATTATTATCTTTGAATTGGGGGAATTAGCTAGTTTCAACGTAGCTTCAATCCCTTTGTCCTTTAATATTTTATCTGATAAACTCGCCGTAAGTATTTGGTTCGATTCAGCCTTCGCTTTAGCTTCAATGATTTTACGCTCTGATTCCTGCTTCTCCTGGTCAAGTATGTATTCAAATTTTAAGGATAATTGCTCAGCTTGTATTTTCTCTTCAATAGCCGTTCTTACCTTTTCAGGTAAGCTGATTTCGCGAATCAACGCTGCTCTTAAAGTAACAAAATTTTTACTCAGCGTTAATTCCAGATCTTTTTGAATAAGCGTCTGCACTTCCTCCCGTCTTGTAGAATATAATTCTTCTGGGGTAAACCTGCCAATTATTTTTCGAACGGAACTCCTTACCTCCGGTCTAATCAAAGACTGGATGAAATCCTTACCAAACGTTTCGTGAAGTTCAGGGATTTTGTCAAACGATGGGTGTGCTCTAACAGTTACGTCAACTCTTATATTTAACCCATTACTTGACAAAACATCCATCTGTTCCTCCAATTGTTGTTCTCTTACGTTGTAAATGTACATGGAATTCCATGGCGCATATACATGAAAACCAGGACTGTAGATTTTTGTTTTTTCGAGTCCTCCCGAAAATCTTCTGAATAAAACACCTCTCTCGCCCGCATCAATGGTGATGAACGTCGCATTTGAAAAAATGATGACCACAATAGCAATGAGTAAGATAACCCCTAAGGTCCCAAGAAATTTGCCAGAGGGAAATCCCAAGTTTGGTTGGCTCATATTAATTCGTTTTTTGATTGTTAATGTATAAAGATAAGGGAAATTTAGTTTAAAATGGATGACCTTAATTCACAGGTCAATTGTTAATGATAAATTAATGGTTCGCTCAAGTTTCGTTTTTATTTTTTTTAACCTATTTTTGGAAACTAAAATCCAAACACATGAAAAATATTTTAATTTTCGCTGCCTTGATTACCTCTATCCTTGTGATGGGCGCTAAAATTTCAGTCAGTGAATCAACGTCAAATAAACCTTCAGCGGTAGACGGAAAAAAGATTTATAAGCAATATTGCGTTACCTGCCATGGTATTTATGGAGATATGGGCGCCAGTGGTGCCGCTAATCTTACCATTTCAAAACTTAAATTAAACGAAAGAATTGAAGTGATTACTAATGGCAGAAAAGCTATGGCCTCTTTTAAAGCTTTACTTGATAAAGAGAAAATTAAGGCCGTTGCTCAATATACAATGACTCTTAAACCTGAGTAATTTTCTCATAGCCTCATAATTAATGACCAACATTGGAAAATAAAAATAAACGGATTCTGGTAACCGGTGGAACGGGGTTCTTAGGTTCTTATCTGTTAAGGTTTTTAGTCCAGCAAGGCTACATTAATATTCGGGCTATTAAAAGAAAAAATAGTTCCTTCGATTTGGTTGGTGACATTGCCAACCAAATCGATTGGGTAGAAGGGGAGTTGACTGATTGGTTTTTTCTCTCCGATTGCTTTGAAGATATCGATTGGGTTTTTCATGTCGCCGCTCTCGTGTCATTCGATGCAAGAGATTATCAGGAGATGCAGCTAATCAATGTGAGAGTAACTGCCGATTTGGTCAACCTTTCACTGGATCATAACATTCAGAAATTTTGCTTTGTCAGTTCTATCGCCGCTTTAGGTAGATCTAAAGTTGGGGAAACATTAGACGAAAACGCTGTTTGGAAACATAGTCCCTATAATTCCCGATATGGTATGTCTAAATTTCTAGGCGAACAAGAAGTTTGGAGAGGTATGGCTGAGGGATTGTCTGCCGTTATTGTAAATCCTGGCATGATCCTTGGCAGCGGTCGCTGGACTGAAGGCACTTCCCGCTTCTTTTCTCTCATTGATAGTGGATTTCCATTTATTCCCGATGGGGCGGCTACCTGGGTGGACGTAAGAGATGTTGTAAAGGCGATGCATCATCTTATGATTTCAGATATTCATTCCCAACGGTTCATTTTAGTAGCCGGCATTCAATCGTATAATGACTTTTTTACTACCGTCGCTGGTGCTTTGGAAAAAAAGATTAACTGGATTTCAATACCTTCCTTTATTCAGTCGCTTATTCTTCCTTTCGCCTGGCTTTTGTCTCGATTATCGGGTAAAAGAGCATTTATTACCAGAGAATCGTTGAGGCTTTCAAAAAATTCGTTTTTCTACAAAACAGATAAATCATTGACCATTCCAGGGTTCATTAAATATTTACCTGTTCAACAGTCTATCTTAGATACTGTAAATTCCTATCAAGAGGAGAAAAAAAATAATATTTTCTTCCCATTAAATTTTTAATAAACCAACCATTTCTATTTTTTATATCTCTTTTTTTTGTATATTCGTTTAATGTTAATAGTAATACTTTTTCATACAGTTAGTAAGTTGATAAACTAGTGAGTGTAGTCAGGATGATCTCTTCTTTAGGGGTCATCTTTTTGTTTTTAGTGCGCTTATGTAACGGTAGTCACATTATTATTCAGTGCAATGGTCTTATTTTGTGTATCTTCTGCACCTGATCAATGCATTTATATGTCTTTGAAAACATTTTTTCCCATTCTTGAATTAGTAAATTCCTACTCGAAAGAGGATTTTAAAAGGGATCTCTATGCCGGCCTAATTGTCGGTATCATTCTGGTTCCTCAAGGAATGGCCTATTCTATGCTGGCAGGACTGCCTCCAATACATGGTCTTTATGCAGTGACTATTCCTCTTCTCGTTTACGCTATTTTGGGAACTTCCAGGCAATTAGCTGTTGGGCCTGTGGCCATGGATTCAATTCTTACAGCTTCAGCCATACAGGCTTATGCCGTTTTAGGCTCCCACGCCTATGTAGAAGCGGCGTTGACCTTAGCCTTAATTGTAGGAATTATTCAATTTTTGATGGGGGTTTTTAGAATGGGTTTTTTAGTGAATTTCCTTTCCCAACCCGTTATTAGTGGCTTTACTTCTGCTGCTGCATTGATCATTATGGGTTCCCAGTTAAATCATTTAACCGGTATCGATTTTACCCAAAAAGGGCATTTTTTAGTTTCCTTTTCGGAGTGGTATCAGCGTTTCGGAGAGACCAATTTACCAACCTTCTTTTTGGCCGTAGGTGGTGTGTTTTTGTTAATAGCTTTTAAGGAGTTCA
>JBILDL010000193.1:0-5141 GCA_044352635.1 Saprospiraceae bacterium
AGCTATGCTGGCGGGTATCATGGGGGTAAAAAAAACAGCAGATTTGATTCCCTTATGCCACATTCTTCCCATTGAAAAATGTGATGTGAATATTTATGTACATGGAGAAAATGAAATATGGGTTGATTGCACTGTCAAAGTAACGGGAAAAACGGGCGTTGAAATGGAGGCGCTTACCGGGGCAAGCATCGCCGCACTAACCATTTATGATATGTGTAAAGCCCTTTCTCAGGAAATGATGATAAAAGAAATTAGCCTTCTTTCAAAAATGGGAGGTAAATCCACTTATTTATCAAAGGAAGGTTAAATGGGATATCCGCTATATGGATTGGTTCTTGCCGGTGGGAAAAGTACCAGAATGGGAGAAGATAAAGGTCTCATTTCTTACTTTGGCTTGGAACACCGGATCTATCTGGCGAAATTGTTGGCCCCCTTTTGCGAAAAATCATATATCTCCTGTCAGGAAGATCAATTATCAGAAAACCTGGATGGATGTAATCCGTTAATTGATCTTGTCCCTTCCAAAGGTCCAATGAGTGGCTTGATTTCTGCTTTTTTAACTCATCCAAATGCAGCCTGGTTGGTTATTCCTTGTGATTTGCCCTTATTTTCTGCAAAAAATATAGCGCAGCTGTTAAAAGAAAGAAATGTACAAGGCATTGCCACTGTTTTTAAATCTTCCAATCATGATTTTCCTGAACCTTTGATTGGCATTTGGGAACCCTCCACATTCCCCCTCCTGGAACAGCAATATAAAGAAGGTAATTATAGCTTATTGAACATATTAAATAATAATCATATATCTTTATTAACTGCTTTTGACCCTGAGGGATTGACGAATGTGAATACGCCGGAGGAAAAAAGCGCATTATCTTTACTACACCCTTCGGTACAATTTTGACAGATATCGATTTTTTTTCTGTTATTCACCAATTGCCTTCTAAAGGAAAGAAAAGCATTTTTGGACCAGATTTCCTTAAAGGAATGCTCATTCAGGTTGCCCATGACATATTTTGCATCTTTATCGAAACAGCAGGGAACGACCAGGCCATTCCAGGTAATGACGGAACCGTGCCATAATTTCCAACATTGGTTTTTCAGTTTATTTTTAATTTCAAATTTACCAGGTTCCACTTCCTTATAACGGGAAAAACGAGTGAGGGAAGGAATTAGGGGATTTCCATTTTCAAAATCATTCACCTGCGCCGATTTGAAAAGCACCCCATCTACCTCCATTAATTTCGCCAGCACCTTTACCTCTTCCATTTGGTGTTCGTTAGGTTTTACGACCAGAAACTGAAAAAAAATCTCAGGATGGCTTACTCCCAGTGATTTTCTGGCTGCAACCATATTTTTAGTACCTTCGAGAACATTGGCCAGTTTACCTGCTTTTCGATATTGTTCATAAACCTCTTGGGTTGTACCATCAATAGAGATAATCAATCTGTCCAAACCGGATAAGACCGTTTTTCTTGCCACCTCAGGCGATAAAAAATGAGCATTTGTTGAGGTAATCGTAAATATGTTCTTTTTATTGGCATAAGCAACCATTTCCAGAAAATTAGGATTGAGGAAAGGTTCCCCCTGAAAATAAAAGATAAGGAAGGACAAATCCTTATAAACCTCATCTATTGTTTTTCTAAAAAAATCGATTTTAAGTGTTCCCGTTTCCCTGGAAAATTGTCTGAGTCCACTGGGGCATTCCGGACAACGCAAATTACAGGCGGTCGTAGGTTCAATAGACAATGAAACCACATTTCCCCAATGAATAGGTTTCTTAAAAAGCATAGTGAGTTGATAGGATACCCAGACGATAAAAAGATTTAGCGCCTTTCTCAGGGTAAATTTTCTTAGAAAGTGAAAGGCAAAGTAAATCTTTTTCATAAATGAGTCCATTTAATTTTCCAGCACGGTGAACTCAACCCTACGATTGAACGCATGGTCTGATTCCGGGCAAGTTACTCCATCTACGCAACGATTTCTTGGCTGGGATTCACCGAAACCAAAGACTTTCAGTTGAAATTCAGCTACCCCCTGAAGGATTAAAAACTGCTGAATAGCCGTTGCTCTCCTTAAAGAAAGGCCTTTATTATATTCGGAAGAACCTCTTGAATCAGTGTGGGCAGAAATTTTGACCCTCATAGAAGCGTTCGATTTTAAAGCAAGAGCCAATTCCTTTAATTTTTCCTTTTGATTGGCGGGCACATTATAATCATTATAAGGATAATAAAGATTATCCAGTGTAAATGATTTTGGTATGTCAACCACAGGTGAAGGAGTGGGTAACTCCTGTAAGGTAATTGCTGGGGAAACAGAAGAAAGGATAGAATCGAGCAGAATAAAGATAGATCTGGGTTCTTGCCCCAGCGTTTGTTTTTCCAATAAAATCTCCTGTGTTCTATAGCCCGTTTTTTGAATTTTCAACCATCTGTCTTCATCAAAAAAAGGTTGGAATTGAATGATTCCGTTACTATTTGAGGTATATACCTGATCCCATTTATCCATATTCTCCACATTTAAGAAATTCACCTGAACCTCTTCCACGGGAGAACCAAGACGTTGGTCAAAAAACTGCAATTGAGGTACTGCGGGTTTTTTCTGTAAAAGGATTCCAGTCAATGGAAATTCACTTTCAAATGCATAAATATCATCTTTTCCCCTTCCCCCTTCTCTGTTGGTAGAGAAGAAACCTGAAGAATAATCCTTTAGGGTAATGCCAAAATCGTCGGAAGAAGAATTTATCGGAGCGCCGAGATTAAGCAAATCCCCCCAGCGATTACTACTTATATCAATCATAAAAAGATCAATAGCACCTAATCCTTTATGGCCATTTGACGCGAAAAAAAGAACCCCATTTGGAGGCATATAAGGAAATCCTTCATTCCCATTTGAATTAATTTCCGGTCCCATATTAATGGGTTCAGACCAATTATCCCCATCTTTTTCAGCGAAATAAATATCAAATCCCCCATATCCACCCGATTTATTGGATGCAAAATATAGTTTTTCCCCATCGGGACTAATCGAAGGATGCATGTAAGAATCATTCCCTTTATTGAAAGAAAGGGGTTTCACATTTCCCCAATTTGTACCATTGAAAGACGCCTCATAGATTTGTAGTTGAATTTTTCCTTCTTCATCTAAAATGGGAGCTCCATTTAACTGGTTACTCCGGGTAAAAAATATTTTCTTACCGTCAGTTGAAAAACTGCAGGGACCTTCATGTAAAGGCGTATTTATATCGATAGAAAAATTTTTCGATTTACCAGACGGTAAGCCCTTTTTCATATCGGCCACTAATAAATCGTAGTATGCTTCATCAGAAACAGGGTCGGGCAAACCCATTTTTAGTTGGGAAGTCACGAAAACCAATTTCCCTTGAAAGAGAACAGGTGAAAATTCCCTTTCTTCCGAGTTCAGGCTTTGAAGGGGAAAAATATTTATTTTATTTTTCACATCCCCTGACTGACTGAAGCCACTGACTCCCATAGCAAGCAAAATGAATAAAAAGAGGAAGTATGGGGAGCGTTGGCTCATAATGATCGTATTATTATTTCCGAATTAATAAAAACGGGGTGTGACAGCTTCTGCATTTTCTCCTTTTTTAGACGCTAAAAAGTAACGAATAATCACTTCGGCAGTACCGTTATTATATTTTTGAATATCAGAAAAAGAAGCTTCGAAAGCCATTCCGAGATGTAGATGATCTCCCAATTGAAGTCCGGTAGAAACGATCGCTGTTTCACTTCCAATCCTATAGCTAAGTCCGCCGGAAATCTTTTTCTTGAAAATAGCCGACAGATTTATATCTGCGTCAAAAGGTGCATTGGGTAAATATCGCCATAAAGTCTGAGGATTTAATTCCCAGGATTCACCCAATGGGATGGTAGCACCTGCCATGAAATAATAGTGTTGTGTTTCTCTGGTTATCAACTGCCCCTTATCGGAAAAATCAATATTTGACCTTAACAATCGGGGAACGGATAGTCCAACATAGGCTCTCTTTGATTCATAATAGACACCTGCACCAAAATTGGGAAGATATTTAGACTGCAAACCTATCGGAATAGATTCATCTTGTTCAATGGGTTGCGTTCCCGTAACAAGACCAAAATTTTGTTGCATAAAACGCACAGACGTTTGTAAACCAAAGCTTAGAAAACCTCTGGGTACTGGCAGCCGATAAGCATAAGAACCGTCTAATCCGGTTATTTGGGTAATTCCGATCGTATGTCTGTATATATTTCCTCCCACGCCCACACGATTATTAAGGAGTGGCATAGAAAATAAAAGAGATTGCCATTTTGGAGCGCCACTCAGGCCAATCCACTGATTCCTTACCAAGCCAGTAATATTTATTCCCTGACTGCTTCCTGTTTGCGCCGGATTTATTGCCTGTTTATAGTACATAAACTGTGCAAAAGCGTCTTCCTGTTGTGCTGAAAGATTTTGTGCTGGCAAAAAGAGCGACCCCAATAAAATAAAAAAATAGTATATAATCCTGTTCATTCCCTGCGTTTTTAGTATTGAATAATTAAGAAGGAAGACTGTGGTTTTTCACCGTTACCAAAGTCAACCACAAAAAAGTAAGTTCCACCTGGCAAGGCCACTTCCGAATATTTTCCACCCCAATTATTCTGGTAAGGCCCCTGAGATCGGAAAACAATATCACCCCTTCTATTATAAATGGTCACTTTATTATCGGGAAATTTATCTCCAAACAAACATGGGATAGCAAAAACATCATTTACACCATCCCCGTTTGGTGTAATGATAGACGGTGCAATACATGATTTATCGTTACCTATTTCAATAAAAATTTCTCCCGTGCTGCAACCACAATCCTTATTACAAACCTGATAAACCAATAATTCATTTCCTTTAAAAATAGCATTAGGTTTATATTCCAATATACCCGATGAATTTATGATAGCTTCACCACGGAAAGGTTTGTTCAACAAATTATAAGTAAGCAGTTGGTCTTTGGCGGCCGTAATTGACAGAGGAGCTTTCAATAAGGTATTGAAATCCATTTTAAAAGTGTCTCTCTTCAAGATTGGAGGATTCAATATTTTCACCAGCACCGTATCTCTTGACAGTTGGCCACAGATACCCTCATCCACTTCCCATATAAAAGAATG
>JBILDL010000194.1:0-5139 GCA_044352635.1 Saprospiraceae bacterium
CCTTACAAGAAATCTGGCTATATTATGGACTATGGCTCTTTCTCTACCTACCTCATATACCTGTTTAAATTTTAATTGTTTTAAATACCTTAATCCACCATGAATTAATTTAGTGCTTTTGCTACTTGTTCCGGAGGCGAAATCATTTTGTTCCAACAATAACACCTTCAAACCTCTAAGTGTAGCGTCCCATGCGATACCGGCACCTGTTATTCCTCCACCAATAACTACTAAATCAAATGAACTTTCAAGTATTTGTTTTATATATGCATTTCTTTTTGGAGTTGAGGAAAAAGACATAATCTAAAAAATAAAGCTGTAAAAAGAAACTGCAATGATGGCTCCAATGACCGGACCTACGACAGGAATCCATGCATAAGACCAATCTGAGTGACCTTTACCCGGTATGGGTAATAAAAAATGAGCTAATCTTGGACCAAAATCTCTGGCTGGATTAATGGCAAAACCTGTTGTACCTCCAAATGAAAGTCCAATAGCAACTATCAATCCCCCAACAGCAAAGGGTTTTAGCCCTTGGGTAAACTCGTTAGCTCCAATATATAACAAACCTAAAATCAGAAAAAAAGTACCAATAATTTCACTTATGAGATTAGGAACAGTTGCTTTGATGGCTGGCCCGGTACAAAAAACACCTTTTATGCTATCAGGTGATTCTGTAACTTTCCAATGAGGCCAATAGTGAATAACAACCACACAGGCGCCCGTAAAACATCCTAAAATCTGAGCTAAAATATAGCCAGGCACATCGGACCATGGAAAACTTCCCTGAATGGCTAAAGCAATAGTTACCGTAGGATTAAGATGAGCACCGCTGATATCCCCTACTGCATAAATGCCTAAGGTTACTGCCAATCCCCAGGCCAGGCAAATAATTAACCAATTGGAACCATTAGAAATAGTAGATTTTAAACTTGAACCGGCACATACTCCAGCACCAAAACTAATTACGATGGCAGATCCAATAAATTCAGCTAAAAAAGAGGTCATAAAATTAATTTTTAAGAATAATATTCTAAAAATAATAAATTTAACCTACATAAAGATTAAAATGTATGCTTTTTGTAAAATGAAATTAATCCTAAAGTTGAACCGTCGTGTTCTGATACCTTGTTGGAAGAGGTTAATTCAGGAAGTATATTGTTGGCCAGTTGTTTTCCGAGTTCAACCCCCCACTGATCGAAGCTATAAACATTCCAAATAATGCCTTGAACAAAAATTTTGTGTTCGTATAAGGCAATAAGTCTGCCTAGATTAAACGGGGTTAACTCGTCCATAAAGATGGTGTTTGACGGTTTATTTCCTTCAAATACTTTAAAAGGTAGTAACTTTTTAATAGCATCAAGAGATAATCCTGCTTTCTGTAGTTCCAATTCAGCTATTTCAGGAGATTTTCCATTCATCAATGCCTCCGTTTGAGCGAAAAAATTACTCATTAATTTCTCATGATGATCACTTAATTGATGTTTAGGCTTTGCAGCAGCAATAAAATCACAAGGAATAAAACCAGTACCTTGATGTAAAAGTTGGTAAAAGGCATGTTGACCGTTAGTACCAGGTTCACCCCAAATAACTGGCCCAGTGGCGTAATTTACTCTTTCGCCATTTCTATCTATAGATTTGCCATTACTTTCCATATTTCCTTGTTGGAAATAAGCAGCAAATCTGTGCAGGTATTGATCATAAGGTAAAATAGCTTCTGATTGCGCACCCATAAAATTAACATACCAAATTCCAATCAAAGCCAATATAACAGGCATATTTTTTTCAGATTTCTCAGTTCTAAAATGTTCATCCATCCAATGGAAACCCTCGAGTAAGGACTCAAAAAGCTCATATCCAAGGTATAAACAAATAGATAGCCCTATGGCACTGGTCAATGAATATCTACCGCCAACCCAGTCCCAAAAAATGAACATATTTTCTGCGTCAATACCAAAATCAGTAACCGCCTTTTCGTTGGTAGATAACGCAATAAAATGTTTTGCAACGTATTTGTTGTCTTTTGCTGAATTTAAGAACCAATCTCTGGCCGAAAAAGCGTTAGTCATGGTTTCTTGTGTGGTAAAAGTTTTTGATGCCACAAGAAATAAAGTTTCCTCTGGATCGAGTTTTTTAAGTGTTTCAACCAAATGGCTGGCATCGATATTTGAAACAAAATAAACGTCAATAGCTGGATCTGCATAAGACTTTAGCGCTTCACAAACCATTAAAGGACCTAAGTCGGAGCCACCGATACCAATATTAACAATATTTTTAATTTTTTTACCTGTAAAACCCTTCCAATTTCCGTTCCTGACCTCCGTTGAAAATTTTTTCATTTTCAACTTCACCTGATCAATATCTGACATGATATTATGACCTTCCAGGTTAACTTCTCTATTTGCCGGGTTTCTTAGTGCTGTATGAAGAACAGCTCTATTTTCAGTTACATTAATTTTCGAACCATTAAACATGGCATTTATGGCTTGTTGTAGACCACATTCAATGGCTAAATTTTGTAGATTATCAAAAATTTCTCTGTTAATGATATTTTTAGAGTAATCTAATAGAAAACCATCTTTTTCAATAGAAAACTGCTCAAATCGATTTGGATTTTCTTGAAATAAACCAGCCATTTTCAATGATTTGGCTTGATCAGCCAATTGTTCTAACTTAGACCAGGAACTGGTAAGCGTAGGATTTTGATTGGGTAACATAATTAGTCTTTTAAAAACGGTTTAATAGCATCAATGGGTATCAAAAGTTCCGTTGTGCCAAGGACATAAGGACCTATTTCATAAGCATTATATACAATATAAAGACCTTGTGCTAATAAGGCGAAATTTTTGGGTAGAGGCCAATCATTTGAATAAAATCCTTCGTCAGTTAAGTTAACCGAATTTGAAAGATTTCTTTTTCTTCTAAACTCTTGTACTATTAAACTTTTCAGTGAATTCTCGTCTTTTAAAATATCCGAAAAAATCACCTTTTTCCCACTGTCAGGATTAAAAGTTAAGATACTTATATCATTTAATGGATGAGCACCTCCCGTATATATATTAGTATTCAATAATATGGATAGACTGTTGTCATTATTTTCAAGAATGTCAAAATTGATTTTAAAACTCAATAATTGAGGAAAATCAACCTCTTTGCTAAAATTTCTATGCTGTGAAATAAATGAATCAATTTTAGTTGGAATATCCTGTAGGGAATTTAAATCAGGAGGAAGATTCTCCATGATCAATGATAATTCTTTTAGAATACTTTTATTAATTAAATCTGCTGTAGAATGATCTAAAATGAAAGGAACATTGATTTCAACTTCAGCACATGAAATTAAAGAATCAGGGCAAGGAGTTGAATTTGAACTAAATTTCTTTGCAGTTACAGGTATGGTAGAAATTTCATTTCCTTCATCAATAGGTTTATTCTGGCAGGCAAAAAGGAAAAAACAAAAAGGTAAGATTAATAAATAAGAAGATGACATAATGGTAAAAATTTTCAGCGCCGAAAAATAGGGAGAATCTTTATCAATGCCTACTTAATTTAAAGATATATAAAAACGGAAGTAATATTAGGAATTTATAAACGACTATGTTTATATTTAGCATTCAATTTTCAGAAAATTAAAAGACATTCTACATTATGGAATTAATTAAAGATACCGCTCAGTTTGAAGAAATATACCATAAGAGTTGTCATCAACCTGAGTTATTTTGGGAGGAAATAGCCTCTGGTTTTACATGGAAGAAACGTTGGGACAAGGTTTTAACCTGGAATTTCTCAGAGCCAAACGTCCAGTGGTTTGTGAATGGTAAAATGAATATTACTGAAAATTGCCTTGACAGACATTTGCCTGAAAAAGCTAATCAAATTGCATTTTATTGGGAACCCAATTCTCCTGATAAATCACCGAGATCATTTACCTACCTTTCTTTATATCAAGAGGTTAATAAGGTGGCCAATAGTTTAAAACAATATGGCATAAAAAAAGGGGATAGAATTTGTTTTTATATGCCCATGGTGCCGGAATTAGCTATTGCTATTTTAGCGTGTGCAAGAATTGGTGCCATACATTCTGTGGTTTTTGCTGGCTTTTCAGCACAATCTCTGGCAGACAGAATAGAAGATTCTCAATGTAAAATGGTTATTTGTTCCGATTTTAATGATCGGGGTGCAAAACATATTGCCGTAAAACAAGTCGTTGATGATGCTTTGTTATTACCAGGTTGTAAATGTGTAGAAAACGTACTCGTTTATAAAAATACAGGAGATGAGGTGAAATGGTATCCAGAACGCGACCTTTGGTGGCATGATGTAGTGCCTCCTCAATCAGATGTGTGTGAGGCTGAAGCCATGGATTCTGAAGACATGCTTTTTATTTTATATACTTCAGGTTCAACAGGTAAACCCAAAGGGGTCGTTCATACCTGTGGTGGTTTTATGGTTTATACTGCTTATTCCTTCAAGCAAGTGTTTCAAATAAAAGATAACGATTTGTATTGGTGTACCGCAGATATTGGTTGGATAACAGGACATTCTTATATTGTTTATGGGCCACTCCTCGCAGGTGCTACTTCCCTCATGTTTGAAGGTGTTCCAACTTATCCAGATGCAGGTAGATTCTGGGAGATTTGTGACAAATATAAAGTTACTCATTTTTATACGGCACCAACAGCCATCCGAGCGTTAATGGCTTACGGAAATTCTTTTGTAGAGAAATATGAGTTAACAAGTCTGAAAGTATTGGGAAGTGTAGGCGAACCAATTAACGAAGAAGCATGGCACTGGTACAACGAAAAAGTTGGAAAAAATAGATGCCCTATCGTTGATACCTGGTGGCAAACGGAAACGGGGGGTATTATGATTTCTACTTTAGCCGGTATTACCCCCTCTATTCCAAGTTATGCTACTAAACCATTACCAGGTATTCAGCCAGTTTTATTGTCTGCGGACGGAGTTGAATTGGAGGGAAATGAGGTGGAAGGGTTATTGTGCATCAAGTTTCCCTGGCCTTCCATTCTTAGAACAACTTACGGCGATCATGAAAGGTGTAGACAAACCTATTTTTCCCTGTATCCAGGGTACTATTTTACCGGAGATGGTGCAAAACGGGATAAAGACGGAAATTACCGA
>JBILDL010000195.1:0-5126 GCA_044352635.1 Saprospiraceae bacterium
TGGTTAGTAGAATTATCAGAAATGTAGGTTTCCACCTTTTTTTATAGAATAATCTTATTATTAATAACTCTGAAGTAGTTATGAATATTGATTCGTTTCAAATATTTTATTAAAAGCCTCTAAAAAACAATATTGAGTTAAATAGCTTACCAAGGTTATTGCTTTCTTAAATATAATGCTAATTGGGAAGTATATCAGTTAAAATGGTTTGATAATTTGCTCCGAAACTTTAGTAATATATTTATGCTAATAAAGAGGCTGTCTAAATTGCCTGGAGGCATTAACATTACTAGTGCGAAAATTGCGGGGTTATGCCGTGTGGGTTGATACGAAATAATACATCTATGAAGAAGCAATATGCTTAACCAAAGAGGCTATCTATAATCCGTGAAATCCATAAAATGCTTGAAACCGATTGTTTAGGTTAGATATTAAATTAAAACCTATCGGGGATAATAAGTAAAGCATGGTGTCTCTACGATAATTTTATGCAACAACCTATGATTCATCGGATATAACCTTAGAAATTCATCTATTATTTATCCTTTGCCATCACAAAGGTTTATTATCCCAATGTACAATATAGCATAAAAAAGAGGCTATCTTTTAAGACAGCCTCTTTTTTGTATTCAATTACGATAATCAGCCTTACCTTTTCAACTAAATGTAGATAATAATTGATTTTTAAAGCCATCATATTTTGTATCCATTTCTATGGACACTTTTTCCTTATTTGCTAATATAGCTAGTCTTTCCGGTACAACTATGGTACGTCCCAATATTCTTTCCACGTCAGGTTTAAACTTGGAAGAATGGGCTGTTTCTAATATAATTCCGTAAGTGTTTGGATGACTTTCCATGTAATTTTTTAACGCATAATATCCCACCGCACCGTGAGGATCTATAATATAGTTGTACTTTTGATATACTTCTTTGAGTGCATTTTCCGTTTGTGTATCATCTACGGCTATTCCAGTAATTTCATTTTTTACAATGTTCCACGTGGAACATTCTTTTGAATTACTTTCAAAAATATCTAAAATTCTTGGGAAGTTAGATGGATTTCCAACGTCCATCGCATTTGATAAGGTTCTAATGGCGGGTTTTGCTATATATTCTCCGGTAGATAAATAATCGGGAACTATTTTATTTACATTGGTTGCGGCTATAAAGTGATGAATAGGCAGGCCCAATTGTTTAGCGATTAAACCTGCTGTAATATTGCCAAAATTACCACTTGGCACTACGTAGGTTATGTCTTTGGTATTTCTAATGTTTTCTGATATTTGCCTGTAGCTTTCGAAGTAATAAAAGGATTGCGGAATTAAACGAGCAATATTAATTGAATTGGCAGAAGACAAGCGTAGTTGAGCATTTAAGTCCTTGTCGAGAAAAGCTTCTTTTACCAGTGCCTGACAATCGTCAAAAGTACCATCTATTTCTAATGCATGTACATTACCTCCCAGGGTGGTTAGTTGCTTTTCCTGTAACTCACTTACTTTTCCTTTTGGATATAGAATAACAACGCTAATGCCTGGAACATGATGAAATCCAAAGGCAACAGCTCCGCCCGTATCTCCGGAGGTGGCTACAAGTATAATTAATTCTTGTTTATTGTCACCATTATAATATTGCATTATTCTGGACATAAATCGCGCGCCAAAATCTTTAAAGGCTAACGATGGTCCGTGAAATAATTCTAAAGTAGCGATATCATCATTTAAGTGATAATTTGGCGCAGGAAAATTGATTGCATCGTAGGTAATTTCTGCTAATTTTTCGTCGGGAATAGATCCTTCAAAAAGATGTTTTGCTATTTGAAAGGAGTTTTCCTGAAAAGAGTTTTCCTCAAACTTTTCCCAGAATATTTGAGGTAAAGGTTTGATTTTAGACATATATAAACCATTGTCAGGGGGTAGCCCTTCCATTATGGCTCTTTCTAAATCGACAACAAATGCTTTGTTTTTCGTGCTGTAAAGTTTCATGAATATATCTTTAGTAAGAAAGAACTACGGCTCCTCCCTGATTTATTTTCCCAGTGTACAAAGTGGCAGGAATGCCGTGTAGTTCAAAAATATTTCTCATTGCCATACCTCCTTTTTTAGCAGCCGTTTCTCCTTTAAAAAGGGCGAAAATAGATGGTCCCGCGCCAGAAATACTGCAACCCAAGGCATCCATTTTTAATGCCATATTCTTTATTTCATAAAAATGAGGTATTAATACAGCTCTTTGAGGTTCAATGACATGATCTGTCAAAGATCTTCCAATTAGTTCATAATCAGAACGATAGAGTCCAGCAATGAAAGATGCCAGATTTCCAGTTTGTGCAATACACTTTTGAAGTGAAATGTCAGGTTTGAGTATATTTCGGGAATCTCTTGTTAGAACTTCTACTTCAGGGTAAATTACCGCAGCTACCAGGTCATCGGGAATGGGTAGTGAAGTTGTGTCAAGGGTTGCATTTTCACGAATTAAAATAATGCCCCCAAGTAAGGATGGCGCAACATTATCGGCGTGATAAGAACCGTCGGCAAGTTGCTCCCCCAGTACGGCAAAATGCAGTAACTCCTTCTTAGTCAGGGGATTTCCTAACAAAGTATTTACGGCAAAAACGCCAGCCACCGCACTGGCAGCACTAGAGCCTAGTCCGCTGCCAAAGGGCATTTTTTTGTGGATATCCAGTTCAATGCCTTTCTCGCTTTTTCCAAGGAAATTCAATAGTGCCTGAGCCGAAAAAGTAGCCGTATTTTTTTCTGGCGAAAATGGCAAACGGTTCGTTCCGGTAATCTGGCCAATACTCATCCCCTTTCCGTCAGAAAATCGCGCAACTACCTCGTCTCCGGGACTCTCCAGGGCAAAGCCTAAAATATCATAACCTACCCCAATATTTGCCACCGAGGCGGGTGCAAAAACACGAATTTCCATAGGATTAATTGAGTTGATTGGCAATTTTAATGATTTCAGAGAAAATACCCGCTGCGGTAACTTCAGCCCCTGCACCAGGCCCTCTAATCACCAATGGCCTTTCCTTGTAACGTGAGGTAGTGAAAACAATCATGTTATCGCTGCCACTAAGTTGGGAAAATGGATGTGTATCAGACATTTTTTCCAGTGAAATACTGGCTTTTCCATCCTCTAGTTTAGCTACCATTCGAAGCACCTTGTTTTCTGCTTTAGCCTCTAAAAATAGCTGCTCAAAGGTATCATTTTCAGCGGCTAAGGCTTTGATAAAGGCAGGTACATCGGGTGCATTTTGACAATTTTCAGAAAGAACAGAGGTGATAATTACCTCATCGCTCTCTATCCTCGCGCCTGCTTCTCGGGCGAGAATGATGAGTTTTCTTCTTAAGTCAATACCATTTAAGTCAATTCTTGGATCTGGTTCGGTGTAGCCTAAAGCCATCGCTTCTTCAACCATTTGGCTGAATGTATGACCATTATTTCCAAAAGTATTAAAAATATAAGAGAGAGAACCCGATAAAACGGCTTCCATTTTAATGATTCTGTCCCCACTATTTATCAAATCGTTCAAGGTGGAAATAACAGGTAAACCCGCGCCGACATTTGTTTCGTACTGAAACATAACGCCTCTCTTTCTGCTTAATGATTTTAAAGCGGCGTATTTGTCATAAGCAGATGAATTGGCTATTTTATTTGGCGTGGAAATTGAAATGCTCGCATTCAAAATCGCTTCGTAAAAATGAGTTATTTCTTCGTTTGCCGTATTATCAATAAAAATGGAATTAGGCAAATTGATGTGCTCCATTTCTTCCACAAAAGTTGAAAGTTGACTGGCCTCCCCCATTTCATTTAACGTTTCCTTCCATTGGTCTAAAGGAATACCTTCTCGGCGGATTATCATTTTTTTACTATTGGCTAAACCGACAAGCTTTAGGTCTAAGGAAAGTTCTTTCTTTAAAAATTCCTCCTGAGCTAGTATCTGATTTAAAAGGGTACCACCTATCAAACCACACCCAACCATAAAAAGATGAATCGTTTTTGTGTGGGAAAGGAAAAATGCCTCATGCATTACGTTTAATGCTTTAGACTCATCTAATCGACTGATAACTACAGAGATATTTAACTCAGAAGAGCCCTGTGCAATAGCAGCCACATTAATCCCATTTTTACCTAAGGATTGAAATAAACGTCCGGCCACACCAGGGAAATAACGCATTCTTTCCCCAATAACAGCTACCACGGCCAAATCCGTTTCTACTTTTAAGGTATCAATGAGCCCATTCTGGATTTCGGTTTCAAATAATGCCTCCACTATTTCTTTTGCCAGGAGTGCCTGATCAGGTTGAATGGCAAAAGAAATGGAATGCTCGGAAGATCCCTGGGTGATAAGAATGATATTGATTGATTTTTGGGCCAAGCCTGAAAATAATCTGCCAGAAATACCTGGAACGCCAATTAATCCACTTCCTTGCAAGGTAAGTAATGCAATATGTTGAATGGACGAAATACCTTTGACAGGATTATCACTCATTTCAGAATGATTTGAAACGAGGGTACCTTCAAAGGTAGGATTAAAAGTATTTTTAATGTAAAGGGGTATCTTTTTTGTTAAAGCTGGTTGAATGGTTGGTGGATAAATGACTTTTGCTCCAAAATGAGACATTTCCATAGCTTCAGCATAAGTCATTTTGTGAATGGTAAATGCCTGGGGTACTTTCCTTGGATCAGCCGTTAAAACGCCGTCTACATCGGTCCAGATTTCGATAGCCTCAGCATCGAGGCCTGCACCAAGGAGCGCTGCCGTATAATCGGATCCTCCCCTTCCCAACGTTGTGGTTAATCCCCCTTTTCCAGCACCAATAAAACCTGTAACTACTTGAATTTCGCTTGTTTGAGAATAAAACTCTTTGATTTTTAGATAAGTATTGCTTAAATCAACTTTCGCATTTCCAAAATTCTTATCGGTCTTTATTATTTTTCTCGCATCTAAATAAGCTGCCGGAATGCCCGCTTGTTTTAGTACATGCGAAATTATAAAAGAGGAACTTCTTTCACCAAAACTCAATACATAGTCCATGGTTCTTAATGAAGCTTCTCTAACCAGAAAAACGCCGTGAAGTAAATTTTTTAATACTTCCTGATTATTTTCCAGTTCAGCAATGACA
>JBILDL010000196.1:0-5121 GCA_044352635.1 Saprospiraceae bacterium
GGGCCAAAAGAAGCTTTCATTATTGGTATTGCCCAAATGATTGCAATTTTACCAGGTATATCAAGATCAGGAGCGACCATTTCAACATCGGTTTTACTAGGCATTCAAAAAGCTGAAGCGGCCCGATTTAGTTTTCTAATGGTTATTCCATTGATTTTAGGTAAGATGGCAAAAGATTTGCTTGATGGCGCCTTTAATGTAAAGGAATTCTCCCTGATACCCCTCTCACTGGGCTTTCTTGCCGCTTTTCTCACTGGTTTGTTCGCCTGCACTTTGATGATCAAAATGGTACAGAAAAGTAAGTTAGGCTATTTTGCGCTGTATTGTTTTATTGTTGGCGCAGGAATGCTGTTATTTCTGACAGCAAAATAAATGTAAATGATCGACCCTGTAATTTCTGAATCTTCCAAAAATACACAACATCCCCTGGAGGTTGGAACCATCTTACTGATTGACAAGCCAGCAGGATGGACTTCCTTCGATGTAGTTAATAAAATACGGGGATCCATAAAACACCATCTTGGTTTAAAAAAGATAAAAGTTGGTCATTCAGGCACCTTAGATCCTATGGCCACGGGCTTACTTTTACTGGGAACAGGGAAATGCACCCGTGATTTAGCCTCTTTACAGGAATTAGGAAAATGTTACGAGGGTACCATAACCTTGGGTGCAACTACACCCACTTACGACGCAGAATCGGAACCTGACGAGTTATTTCCCTTTCAACATATAACAAGAGAAACTCTGGACACTGCCCTCACTCTTTTTCAGGGGGAACAAATGCAGATTCCTCCCATTTTCTCAGCTATCAAAGTGGGCGGGCAACCGCTGTATAAGAAAGCAAGAAAAGGAGAAGTATTTGAACCTGAAGCACGACGAATTACTTTGTATTCCTTAGAAATTCTTCGGTTTGAATTGCCGGAAATAGATTTCAAAGTTCATTGCAGCAAAGGAACTTATATACGTTCTCTTGCGTTTGATTTGGGTAAATCGTTACAATCAGGAGCGTATCTTTCCAGATTAGTAAGAACCAAAATTGGAGATTACCAACTGACAGAGGCTGTATCACCTGAAAAATTTATTGAATCTTTAATAGCAGGCTAATATATACCTAAAATGGACGTTGAACGAAAACAATTTGTAGGGGTTATAGGCGCAGGTAGTTTTGGCTTAACCATAGCTAATTTATTAGCTCACAATGTCCCTGTTTTACTATTTGCCCGACGGCCGGAGGTAGTTCAGCAGATCAACGAACATCACTATTTTGACAATGTGGTCATATCCCAAAAGGTTACGGCCACCAATGATCCAAAATTTTTAGCTGAAACATGTACTCTTCTTTTTCCAGTTATAAGCTCTGATGCTTTCAGGTCGGTTATGCAAATATTCGGACCTTATCTTCGTCCTTCGCACCTCATCATACATGCTACCAAGGGATTTGATGTAGGCATTTCCGACACAGACATAACTGCAGGAAAACTGAAAAGGGAGCATATAATGACCATGAGCCAGGTTATAAAAGAAGAAACCTCCGTCAGAAGAATTGGCTGTTTGGCAGGGCCTAATCTGGCCTCTGAAATCATGGAAGGGCAACCTACTGCTACGGTTATTGGAAGTCCATTCGAAGAAGTCATTGAAGCTGGGAAAAAAGCATTAGGCAGCGATGTATTTCATGTTTTTGGAACAAATGATCTACTTGGCGCAGAATTTGCCGGCGGTCTTAAAAATATTTTTGCCCTGGGATCAGGGTTAATTTCAGGAAAAGGTTTGGGCAAAAACATTCAAGCCATGTTATTAACCCGAGGACTTATGGAAATGATTTATATTGGTAAAGCCTTTGGTGCAGGACCCAGAACTTTTATCGGAACAGCTGGTATTGGAGACCTCATAGCTACCGGAACCAGCGAAAATAGTAGAAATTATACCTTTGGATTTAAACTGGGGAAGGGTGAAAAGCGTATTTCTCTGATTGAAAATGCTCCAGAACTCGCCGAGGGGGTAAGAACCCTTTATTTATTTCATCATCTGGCTATGAAATTAAAGCTTAGATTGCCTATTACAAAAATGCTTTATCAAGTCGTTTATGAAGACTACGACTTCTCGGAAGCCCTAAATTATTTGATTACCTACCCTTACGATGTAGATGTCGATATTACTTTCTAAATAATTATGCCCAGTTGGATTATCGGGAACTATGAAAAAACAAGGTCTTGCAGGTACCGTTATTCTTTACACGGGTGTTTTATGGGGCTTCGTAAATAGTACTCTCCTTTTCCCAAAAATACTGGGCGCCAATATATTTGGCTTTATTCAGACCCTCTCTTTTACAAATAATTTGATAATCACCTTTGTCCTGCTCGGCTTACCCGGCGCAGTTATCCGGTTTTATCCTTATTTCAAAGACGAAAAAAAAACCAGGGATTCATTTTTTACTTTCATTTTATTCATTGGCGTTATGGCCATTATCCTGGGAGGTATTATTCTATATTACTTCAAATGGGATATCATACTGAATATAAATGATGTAGCTAGTAGGGAATTAGCCCGCCAATATTTCTACCTCATATTTTTTAATCTACTCACCTATACCTTACTCAGTATTTTAGATGCCTTTAATACAGCCAGACAACGTCCTTTATTTAATATTTTTCTGACGCAGGTTTTTTCCAGAGCTATCACCACCCTGCTCATCATATTATATTATTTTGACCTAATAGATCTCAAATTATTTCTCGATTTATATGGAATAAAAGGATTGCTAAGTATTCTTTTACTGGTATTGCACATTGAATGGCGAGGATTTTTAGGATATGCGTCGTTAAAACCCATTTTAACATCGCCATATTTGAAACCTATCTTTACCTATTCCTTATTCATCATGTTTACCGGACTGAGCAATAATCTTATTGCCTATATTGATACCATGATGATTTCAGGAATGATTGACTTCACCATGGCGGGTATTTACGCTGTTTTTTATTTTGTTTCCACTACCATCACGATGCCTGTCAATGCTTTTGGCGCGGTTATTTCACCACAAATAGCTGAGCACTGGAAAAAAGGAGAGATACAGGAGATTCATTTGTTAAATCAACGTACCACCAAGGTAGTTTTAGTTTTAGGTGTATTAGTATATGCGGGGGTACTTGGAAATCTTCACAACGTAGTTAAAGTTCTTGGTGAACCCTACAGATCGGGCATCCCTATTGCTATTTATCTAGGTTTTGGTCAAATATTTGCCATGATGACCGGTTTTTCCTCCCTTATTCTCATTCATTCAAGTAAGTACAAATTTGATCTCTTGGCTAAAACATTCATGGCTATTTTGACTATTGGATCAAATTTCGTATTCATCAAGTATTTTGGTGTGGTAGGAGCGGCTATGGCCACGGCGCTAACCATAGTTATTACCAGTTCTATTTATTTGATCTTCAACTATATTCACTGGAAATTTCATCCTTTTACGAATTCTTATTTTAAAATATTTTTCGCTGGGATTATCTGCTGGTTAGCTGTATTGTATATTCCAATATACCCAAAAGCTTACATTGATTTAGCATATAGAGCGCCCCTTATGACCCTTATTTATTTTGCCATAATATACTTTACCCGTGTTTTACCCGATGTAAATGATTGGATTTTAGTTAAATACATACATATCACAAAGAATTAAACATGGAGAAAGGTGAATTACCCATTGATTTTATTCATCAGATGGGAAATATATTAGATGAAAACGAATTATCCAAATTTATTTCCTCTGTTACATCGACTACCTCGGTCACTGGCATCCGTTTTAACCCATTAAAAGCGTCAGGATTGAACGAATCAGGAACGCCTGTTCCATGGACACAACGAGGTTTCACTCTTGAAAACAGACCTAATTTCACCTTAGACCCATCCTTTCACGCAGGTGCTTATTACGTACAAGATCCAAGTTCAATGTTTGTGGAATGGGTGGCCAATAAACTTTTGGCAACAACGCAGAAACCATTCATTCTCGATTTAGCATCGGCCCCTGGGGGTAAAAGCACCATTTTAGCGGAAATAGCCAGCGAAAAAAATGGCTTTCTCCTTGCTAATGAAGTGATTAAATCGAGAGTGCCCATTTTAAAACAAAATCTTGCTAAATGGGGCTATGCCAATGTTTTTGTTTCTTCGTTTGAAGTACCGGTTTTTAGCTCACTTCCTCCCATTTTCGATTTGATATTATTAGACGCTCCCTGTTCAGGTGAAGGATTATTTAGAAAAGATGTAAAAGCAAGAGACGAATGGTCGCTGGAGCATGTAAATCATTGTGCATCGAGGCAAAAACGCATCCTTTCTCCCATTCCTACCTTACTAAAAGAGGGCGGATATTTAATATATAGCACCTGCACCTATAATACACAGGAAAATGATGACCAAATCGCCTGGCTTTGTCAGACATTTTCATTAAAGATAGTTCCGATGGAGGTACCTCCGCAATGGGGTATTATAAGCACTGAAAAGGGAGGCTTTCAATGTTTCCCTCACAGGGTAAATGGGGAGGGATTTTATTTAGCCGTCCTGCAAAAAATAGGTTCTAAGGAGAGAAATACTCTAACCGAACATGTAAAAAGAAACGTAAAGGTGCCAAGAAAAAAAATAAATTTCCCTGATGCTTTATCCTTATTTTTAAAAAAAGACAACCAACTTGTTGGTGTTCAGGATAATAGTGGAAATTATTACGGTATCCCTGAAGATTTATTTGAGGACTTTAATCTTATAAGCCAATATTTACCATTTATTGACCCCATTTTATTATTGGGCGCATCTAAAGGTAATGATTTCATTCCCGAACAGGAACTCGCTTTGAGTTCATATATAAATAAGGAGGTGCCCCAATGGGAACTGGAAAGGCATGAGGCCTTATTATACCTTAAAAAAGAAGTTTCAAATAGTGCGCCACCTATTGTTGGATGGGGAAAAATGTCCTACAATGGACTTTCTCTGGGTTGGTATAAAGCTATGGGTCACAGATACAATAATTATTTTCCTAAACATTGGCGAATAATGATGCCCTTACCACCCGCTTCACATTTGCCAGAATTACCTTTTTCAACCAGGTTATAATATCATTGAAGGACGCCTTTCCCGCTC
>JBILDL010000197.1:0-5119 GCA_044352635.1 Saprospiraceae bacterium
TGTTTTTTTAACCTTTTCCCAGAGGTTTTTTTCAACAGATTTCATTATGCTGTCTTCCGGATCACGCTCTATCTTAGCAAGAATACCATCGATTTTCTCAATTTCCAAATCGATGATATCATCCATTAATCTCTGTGCAATCTGAACGTGTTTTGAAAAAAGATCAAAGTCAAAGGAAGATTCAGGCGTAAAGGGATTCTTAACGTAATTATATAGGTTAATAGCAAGTAAACGACAGCTATCGTAAGGGCAAAGGGGAATTTCACCGCAAGGGTTCGTCGAAACGGTTTTGTAGCCTAAATCTGCATAACAATCAGCTACTGATTCTCTGATGATAGTATCCCAGAAAAGCACGCCAGGTTCAGCAGATTTCCAAGCGTTATAAATGATTTTGTCCCAAATTTTTGATGCATCCACCTCTTTAGTGAACGTTGGATTTTTACTATCTATAGGATATTGTTGTACGTATTTTTTTCCAGAAATAACGGCACGCATAAATTTATCGTCAATTCTGACGGATACATTGGCGCCGGTAACTTTCCCTTGTTCCAGTTTGGCATCTATAAAATCCTCAGCATCAGGGTGTTTACTTGAAACAGATAACATTAAAGCACCGCGACGACCATCTTGCGCAACTTCACGGGTTGAATTTGAATATCTTTCCATAAAAGGAACTATGCCCGTAGAAGTTAAGGCAGAATTCATGACAGGACTTCCCTTTGGTCGAATATGAGATAAATCATGTCCAACACCACCTCTTCTTTTCATTAATTGAACCTGCTCCTCATCTGTTCTGATAATACCGCCATAAGAATCTGCTCCAGTGCCAATGACGAAACAATTACTTAGGGAAGATACTTGAAAATGATTGCCGATGCCTGCCATGGGACTTCCCTGAGGGATGATATATTTGAAATCGGCAAGTAAGTCGTATATTTCAGACTCAGTCAATGAGTTGGCATATTTAGCTTCAATTCTTGCCAGTTCTTTGGCAATCCTTCGGTGCATATCATCAGGTGATTTTTCGTAAATCTTTCCAAATGAATCTTTTAAGGCATACTTGTTTACCCAGACACTGGCAGCCAGCGTATCACCTTTGAAGTAATCTGTGGCCGTAGCCAATGCCTCTTCGTAAGTGTACGTTTTTTCAAGGGTCTGTTCCGACTTTTTTAACATTAATGAAGTTCCCATAGCTCTTTAAATTTCAAATCTTAAAAAATAATAATAAATTAGAAGCCGACCAGGTGTCGGTTAAATAAAATTTCTCTTTCCAGGAGTGGGAGTAGTAGTTTGTTTTTAGTGTTCTGTCTAATTCGGCTGCAAGGTAATCTACCTATTTGAATTGTACAAATTTTGGTGTCAACGTAATTTGAACAAGCTGTGGATAACTTTGTAAAACGTTATTTTATCAGAGAATAATAAAGGTTAAATATGTTTAATATGAATTGATATTCAGATACTTGTATAAAATAAAAAAATAATTTGTTTTGTTAGTAAATAATTTAAAACAAAATGTTGTTGTGGAAAACATGTATATTTTCCACAACAACATGTTGGTAACCTTAGTTTTCCTTGTTATTCAACAGTTCTACAACGGTGCTGGTAATATCTAAGTTTTTATCTACCATGAGTACGCCAGTACCTGCAGCGTAGTTCAAGATATATTGATATCCTTTCTCTTTTCTTACTTCTTCGAGAATACCTTTAAGTTTACCTTGAATAATACCTTGAAGGGCTTGCTGATCCGCCATAAGACCCTGTCCCAGTCTTTCTTGCTCTGCGGCAAGACTTTGTTGTTTTTGCATAAGACGCTGTTCTTCTTCCTGTACCTGACGAGGGGTTAAGGTACCCGTTTGCACTCTATTTTGGGCCTGGGCAAACTCTCTTTGCAACGCTTGTCCTCTGGCTTGTAGGGAAGCTTCGGCTTCTTTTCCTTTTTGTTCCAACTTTGCCGCTTCTTCCTTAAAGAAACCATAATTTGACAATAAGCTATCTGTGTTTATGTACACAATGGAACCTTCAGGAGTATTTGCACTGGTAGCCGCGGTACTTGAAGCAGTTAAACCTTTATTGCCACTGATAAATTTATCAACTAAAAGGAAGGCGACTGCCAAAATCAATAAGATGTTTACGATGGAAAGTTCGTTTTTCATGATGAGTTTGGTGAATGTTTTAAAATTATAACAAACAAAAGTGCTATTTTTTTTCTGCATCACAAAGGAAAAGTAGCCCGTTATTTTCTTATATTGAGGAAATAAAATTTTTAATTGTATAACATGGTCTTTCTAATTTCCTTTTTGCTTTCAATTTTATCTATTTCTTTGTCGGAGATGCTCCCATTATTCCCAACAAAAAATACGGATAATCCCAATATTATACTCATTTATATGGATGATCTGGGGTTCGGTGATTTGTCGTGTAATGGGGCATTGGGACATACCACCCCAGCTATTGATAAATTAGCAGCAAAAGGTATGCGCTTTACCAATTTTTTAACCGCTCAAGCTGTTTGCAGTGCTTCGCGTGCGGCGTTACTAACAGGTTGTTATCCAAATAGAGTAGGCGTTTCAGGGGCTTATTTCCCGGGTTCAAAAGTTGGACTTAACCCTGAGGAGGTTACCATAGCTGAAATATTGAAACAAAGAAATTATAAGACAAGTGCGGTTGGGAAATGGCATCTGGGCGATCACCCTTCATTTATGCCTCTGAATCAGGGTTTTGATTCTTTTTTCGGCTTACCTTATTCTAATGATATGTGGCCAGTCCATTATGATGGTACTCCCTCAACCGACTGGAAAAAGTCGATTCCAACCCTTCCATTAATCTTAAATAAGGATACTTTTGCTTTGATAAATACCTTGCAGGAACAGGGGAATTTAACAAAGCAATACACGGAACGCGCTGTTTCATTTATAGAATCCAATAAAAAAGAGCCATTCTTTCTTTATTTGGCGCACTCCATGCCTCATGTGCCCATCGCCGTTTCCACTCGATTCAATAATTACACAGGGAAAGGTTTATTTGCTGATTTGATGGCCGAAATTGATTGGTCGATAGATTCGATAGTTAAAACCCTGGATAGATTGGGGCTTTCCAAAAATACCATGATTATTTTTACCAGCGATAATGGTCCTTGGCTCAATTATGGTAATCATGCCGGCAGTGCAGGTGGTTTCAGGGAAGGAAAAGGAACTACTTTTGAAGGGGGACATCGCGTACCCGCCATTATCTGCTGGCCAGCAGTAATTCCTGCGGGGACAGTCTGTAATCAGTTGGCTTCGTCTATAGACATATTCCCCACGCTCGCCGATATTGTTAAGCTAGCTTTGCCTTCAACTACCCTGGACGGCATTTCTTTTCTGCCCTTCCTTCAAGGTAATATTAATCAACCTATACGACGTGAGTTTCTCTATTACTATAGAAAAAATTCTCTGCAAGCTGTGAGATATGATCAATGGAAACTAGTATTTAAACATCCGGGAAGGACTTACACGAAACATTTACCAGGAAAAGATGGATTTCCAGGTGCTTCTCCGGAAGATTTCCCTTTTCCAGAGGCGCTCTATAATCTAAGTCGTGATCCTTCTGAATCATACGATGTTCAATTAGCTCACCCAGATATTATGGAAAAATTGGTTCAACAGGCAAATAAGGCCAGAGCCGATTTAGGGGATGATCTAACCGGAGTAAAGGGCACCGGACGACGTGCAGCGGGGTCAGTGAACTGAAACCTGATGTGTAAAATTAGGTCTTAGGTAACTCTCCCAACCATTCACTGGCAATTTCTTCATCGGAAAATTCAGGAATAGCAGCATTAGGATCAAATTTTTCTTGTATGCCTGATTCCTCTATTTGTATTTCATCCAATTGGGAGACTCTTTTTTGAATGTTTATCGGAATAAGGGATGCCGTGTTTTTCTGATACGAATATGCTTCCATGCTTACATTGGCTTTGGCTACCAGTGTATGGTGTCTTCTTGAATAAAATGCAGCCTCCAGTTCAATTTTATTTTGATCGGCATATATCGCCCTGATGCCAATTACAATGGTGTCAGGGAAGTTTACAGGCGTTTGATAAACAATGCTTTGTTGCTTTACTCTGAATCCTGGTTCTTCGTCGTTGTCAATGATGTCAAGTCCTAAGCGAATGAAATATTCTACTCTCGCAACCTCAAACCAACTGAAAAAGCGTGTGCTGTTTACCTGTTGAGATATATCCATGTCACTCCATAATACCTTGATATCAACCTTTACTGCATACAGATTTAATTCTTCCAACATACCAAAATTTAATTCATGAATTTCAAAGCTAAAGGATAAAATATGATTTTAACCAAAATAATTACTATTTTTGTAAAATTGCTGCCAAATTCATTCAGATACAATCATTTTAACTTATTATGGGACTAATTATTTCGCTATTAAATCATAAAGGAGGTGTGGGGAAAACGACCAGCGCAATCAATATTGGTGCTGGTTTGGTCGAATTGGGAAAGCGGGTTTGTCTTTTAGATTTGGATCCGCAGGCTAACTTAACGATTTCTCTTGGTTTACCCAGATTTCCTAATACGATTTATGAGGCATTAAGAGGGGAAAGCCCTTTGGTGCCTTATCCGGCTAAAGATAATCTGGATGTTATTATATCTACCCTCGATCTATCCGGAGCCGAAATGGAGTTGATAAACGAAGCTGGAAGAGAATATATCTTAAAGGAATTATTGGATCAAATTAAAGATAATTATGATTTTATTATCATCGATTGCCCTCCTTCTTTAGGTCTGCTCACTCTGAATTCTCTGACTAGCTCAGATTATGTCCTTATTCCTCTGCAAACTGAGTTCCTCGCTATGCAGGGTCTGGCTAAAATTAAACAGGTTATTCAAAAGGTCCAGCTTAGATTAAATAAAGATTTGCAAATTGCGGGGGTTGTGGCTACTATGTATGACCAGAGAAAAGTATTGAATAGAGATGTTGTTGATACCATCAGAAAGTATTTTGGAGAGCTTTTGTTTGAAACGCTAATCAGAGATAATGTAGCTCTCGCAGAAGCACCTGCTCAACGCAAAGATATTTTTGCCTACAGTCCTTCTAGTCCTGGGTCCGAAGATTATTTAGCACT
>JBILDL010000198.1:0-5111 GCA_044352635.1 Saprospiraceae bacterium
ACCTTTCGCGCTGTCAGGTTCTTTTTCATACCTGACCCCCTGGGGTTACATGTCTATTGATCATTATGCCCCTGGCGGCACCATTTTTCCCAATACACTCTTTAGCCCCGACCTCTTTGTAACAAAAAAAAGGCTACCCGAAGATAGCCTTTTCAAAAATGTACCCAGAGCGGGAATCGAACCCGCACGGCCGTTATGGCCACAGGATTTTAAGTCCTGCGTGTCTACCTATTCCACCATCTGGGCAGAAGAATTAAATTTTGGAGCGGATGACAAGATTCGAACCTGCGACCTCAACCTTGGCAAGGTTGCGCTCTACCAACTGAGCTACATCCGCGAATTATTTAGAACTCTTTTGCTCTAAGAGAGTGCAAATATAAAACATTTTTTGAGCTGCAAAAACTTTTTACAAAAAATTATTGCAAATTTTCTGTGTTTCTCCTCGCATAATAATAGGCTTCTAATTGTGATCGGATACTCAAATCACTTTCCGTTTTCCTGTATTCATTCAAAAAGTTAATGTCTATGATCCTAGCTTTCACATTGTCATTTAGTTGTATTCTTAAGTAATTAACAATTTCCTTCTTTAAGGTTTCATTATATACAGGTATGGCCGTTTCAATTCTATGGCTTAAATTGCGAAGCATCCAGTCAGCAGATGATAAATATACAGCTTCTTTACCTCCCTGATGAAAAACAAATACCCGGGCATGTTCCAGAAATCTATCTACTATACTTATAGCTTCTATATTTTGACTCAAGCCTGGTACTCCCGGTACTAAACAACAAATACCCCGGACGATTAACTTTATCTTTACACCGCACTGCGAAGCCTGATATAACTTGGTGATCATAGCAAGGTCTTGTATGCTGTTAACTTTTAATATTATTTGTGCCTCTTCTCCTCTCATCGCTGCGTCAATCTCCGCATCGATAAATTGCTCTAACTTTTCTCTGAGATTAAATTTGCCAACTAAAATGTGATTGAAGTCCTGTTGCGGTAGTTTAGCCGTTTCTAAATAAGAGAATATTCTGGCTAATTCTTTAGTTAATCTTTCATCTGCTGTAAATAATCCAAAATCACTGTAGGTGCGGGCAGTTTCTTCATGGAAATTTCCCGTGGCTGTGTATGCATACAATTTAGCCGTTTCTCCTTCCTGTCTTCTGACTAAGGCAATTTTAGCATGTACTTTAAGTCCCGGAAAGCTGTAATGTACCGTAACTCCCTCCTTTTCCAACTTTTCTCCCCAGTTCAAATTAGCCTCTTCATCAAATCTTGCCTTTACTTCAATAAAAACAGACACTTGCTTACCCGCCGACACGGCAGCGGTTAAAGCTTGCATTATTCGCGAATTTTTGGCAACCCGATAATGGGTGATTTTTATATGTGTTACCGCTGGGTCAACTGCCGCCGCTTCAAAAAAATGAATGACCGACTCATAAGACTGATAGGGATAATGTAACAAATGATCTCTTTTTCTTATGGTTTCAAATATATTGACACTTTTTTCTATCAATGGATAGGCCAGGGGGGGTAAAGCGTTATTCTTCAAATGAACTAATCCGAAATCAGGGAATTTGAAAAAATCAAAATTATTATGATATCTCCCTTCTCTTAACGTATCATTTTTCTCCAGGGCAAATACCTTACACAAAAAATCAAACATTTGTGGAGGCATCTCTCTATCGTAAACAAACCGAGCCGCAGGTCCAACCTGCCTTTTTGATAAACTCTCTTTTATTTTTTGAATTAAATCGCCTGAAAATTCATCATCTATATATAATTCCGCATCTCGGGTCAATTTTACAGAAAAGGTGTCTATTATAGCGTACCCTGGGAACATCCAGGAAACGGAATGCCTCACTATGTCGTCCAGCATAATCATTTCGTGCTTTCCCGAGGAGGATGGTAGCTCGATAAATCGGGGTAAATGATCTGAGGGTATTTTAACTAAAGCATATTCATCGTCAGCATGTAAATCGTGAATAGGCTTCATTTGTAACGTTAAATACAAGGCAGCATTATTCAAAAAAGGTCTGACTTTTTCACCCACTAACAGCACCGGTTGAACAAAGGGAAGCATGTGGTCGTGAAAATAATGTTCTACAAATTCTCTCTGCTTGTTATTTAAATCTAATCGTCGTCGCAGATAAATATTGTGTTTTTTTAACTCTGGAACGATTCGATCTAAAAAAACACTGCTGAATTCCTCCTGTTGCAGATTTACAATGCGGCGGATTTCTTTGATGGTCATTTTAGGATCGTGTTCCAATTCTCTTTTTGCCTTTTTTCCCGCACGAACCAGATACCTGTGATAGGCCATTCGGACTTTAAAAAATTCGTCCAGATTTGAACTGTAAATGGCCAAAAATTTGATACGCTCAAACAAGGGAACTGATAGATCCATGGCCTCTTGTAAAACCCGATAATTAAAACTCAACCAACTTAGGTCTCTATGTATGAAAGGTATCCCCGATTCGGTTTCCAGTAATTCCTGAATTGGTTTGAATTGATGTGTATTCACCGCTGTATTTTTTGCTAATATAAACGTATGCGGTCTAAACTATGGTGCTTTTATGTTATTTTATCATTAAAATAATTTTAATTGACCCGTTTCAAGTTCTTCAGTATCTGACTTTATCTCTCGTAGATTTTGAAAATGCCCTGTGGCTGTTTGAAGACCCTTAATATATTGGTACATAGGAAGAATAGCTTTCGGTTGCGGTTGATGAAGGAAAAAATATATTTCCTGGATACCTGCATCGACCCATTCAATCAAGGCATTTACCCACTGTTTTAATCTTTCCCCATCGCTTGGATGTCCTGAATTTCCAACAAATCGGACAAATATAATGTCTGTAGTAGCGCCAATGGTCAACACATCTCTTCTTCCTGCAACGTCGGTCATGACCATCCCTTTTTGATAATGTATTAAAAGTTCGCTTAGTTTATCTTTTGCGGGTGGTAAATACCAGTCTTCATGTCGAAATTCAACGTGTAAAGATATTTCTTTTGGCCATGTCTGAAAAAATGTCTCTAAAATGTCCAGGTTATCAGGACTAAAATAGGGGGGAAGTTGAAGAAAACAAGGGCCAAGTTTTTCTTTTAAGCCTGAAATGGATTCACAAAATAATAATACATTGTCAGTACCGCTGCCCAATCCTTTATGGTGGCTAATGGCTCTGGGTAACTTTGGGCAAAATTTGAAATCAGGCGCACTTTTATCATACCATCGTTCTATTTTTAAATGATCAGGTATCTGATAATGCGTAGTATTTAATTCTATGGAGTCAAATACTTTTGCATATTGGCCTAAATAATCAGCTGGTTTTGTTCCTTTAGGATAAATACTTCCCACCCATTCCTTTTCAGCCCATCCAGTGGTTCCAATATGAAAATGGATAGGTTTTGAATTTTTAACGAACCCTATATTTGGTTTTGGAGGTAAATTCCATAAAATGTCTGATAGATTCTCTACTTTTCCAAATTCCATTGCATCGATTTTGTTTTTGCAAAATTAGTTTTGTTTTGGATTTATATGCTTTCCCTATTACCTTCGCAGAAAAATAGTTTTTACATGGTAAAAAGAAATAAATGGGTAGCAGGAAACTGGAAAATGAATCTGGATTATTCCTCCGCGCTCGAATTGGCAAATAATCTGGTAGCCAATTTACCTGGTTTGAATGGTACGTCTGTTACTTTATGTGTGCCTGCCGTATATTTGGATGCACTCAAACCTATTGTAAATAAAAATGGTTTGATTCAACTGGCTGCTCAAAATTGCCATTCTGAGGATAAAGGTGCTTTTACTGGTGAAATTTCTGCCGCTATGCTAAAAAGTATGGATATCAATCAGGTGGTTCTCGGCCATTCTGAACGCAGAGAGTACTTTAATGAATCTAATAAATTTTTGAGTGAAAAAGTTTCTAAGGTACTGAGTCATGGTTTAACGCCAATATTTTGTTGCGGTGAGCCACTGTCAGTCAGAGAGGAAAATAAACAAAATGAATTCGTTACCAATCAGTTAGAAGAGAGTATTTTTCATTTAAGTGCTGAGGAAGTAGCGAAGGTGGTATTCGCCTATGAACCTATTTGGGCTATTGGAACGGGACGTACCGCAAGTGCTGAACAAGCTCAGGAAATGCATGAAGTTATTCGCCATTTCTTTGAACAAAAATATGGTGCTGCTGTCGCTGAAAAATTAATCATTCTTTACGGAGGGAGTGTAAATGCTTCTAATGCTGCTACTTTGTTTTCCATGCCTGATGTAGATGGTGGTTTGGTTGGAGGGGCAAGCTTACAAGCCAATGATTTTCTTCAAATTATTTCAGCAGCCGCTAATAGTTGAATTATTTTACATATAAATTAATTTTAATGTAAATTTTGTTGAATAATAGCACTAAATAGTTTACAAATAAGTTATATTTGTGTAGGAAAACGAGAAAACTACATGAATACAATGGTCACAGATAGGTTCATCTTTTGTCATGATGAACTTAAACGGCTAAGAAAGGTACGTTCAAGTCGGCAATTTGCACTGTCTTTGGACTACCTTCCTCAGTCTCTCAGCGAAATACTAAAGGGTAGAAGAGATGTTACCCTCGAACTCTTAAGAAAGGGGGTAGAAAAATACGAGATGAATCCGGTTTTTTTACTAACAGGAAAGGGGAGTCATTTTTCTCAACCAGAGAAATGGCTTTCTGCTAAAATTTCCGCCGATGCTTCAGCTAATTCCGATGTTATCTATTTTGTTCCCCAAATGTTAGGAAAAAAATATGCGGAGGAAAGAAGAAATAGTCAGTTCTTAGCTTCATTGGAATGTTTGAAACTTCCAGGTGCTCATTTGAAGGGGCTTAACCTCCGCGCTTTTGAAGTGCAAACGGATAATGGCTATCCCGCTTTTTTACCAGGTGATGTCCTCATTGCTGAAAAATTAGATCCTGCGTCGGGTGTTAAATCTATTTCAACTGATAAATTTTATGTGGTTGTTACTAAAAACAATATCCTAATTCATAAAATTGATCTAAATTCTCTTTCTAAAGGCGTCGTAAACCTTTATTTGGGCAATAAAGAGGAAAAGATTACTTCCATAAAGTTATCAGATATACTT
>JBILDL010000199.1:0-5104 GCA_044352635.1 Saprospiraceae bacterium
CAAAATAATGGATAAAAACGGGCCATTTACTTTACCAGCAGTCACACTTCCCTCCATCATTGGCGCTCATTTTTATCAGGTATTTGCCTTGTTATTTCTTGGCACTTTGCTTATGCTTGTCAAACCAGGAACGCCCATGGCTGTTTTAATGGCCGCGGGAACTTTTGCCATTTCCTGGATATTACAACCAAAACATTAATGGCATTATTGTAAAAACCGCCATTTAAATCCAAAACGAAGTCCACCTGTCGGTAAATAGTAACGATAGACCTGAGAATATCTTGTTTGCAGAAACGCAGCAGAGATGTCTTCAAATTTCAAGAAAATTCTAAACTTTGTAATTTTGAAGCTTGCAAAAGCATCTAATAATGGATAAGGAGCATCAGGATTACCTCCATTTATTTGAAATTGAGCGGTTAGAGGAAAGTAGGAATAGGTAGAAAATGGCGTGAAATAACGAAATTCAAGCCCCATTCTTGTCTCTAATACCCTGAAGAGACGAGTATTCAAACTTAATGTGTGGCGTGTCCATAATCTGGGTAAGGAAATAACGTCCTCGCGATTTGTTATTTGAAAAACAAAAATCCCTTCCCAACTAAATTTTCCAAATTGAATTTGTTGCTTATAACTAGACTGTAGAATGGAAACGGGTGCATCGACTTGCGCTGGTTTTCCATCCACATTATAATATATAGCATTGTCAATGACGCTTAAAGTCAAACCTACCTTACTTTTAAAACGGCTTATATCCATCTCACCACCAATTTGAGTGGTCAAAGACCTTTTAAAATCATTTTCCCATATTGGCCGTTGGGATACGAAAAATTGTTTTTGAATTAAATCAGGACTGGCTAATTGATTAAATGCGGTCAAAAGTATGTTACCCCATTTACCCAATCCTAACTTCATATCTCCTGAAATAAAATAATCTCCGCGATTATCAAGAATTTGAAAATTAGCTTTTCCACTTAACGATAATCGTTCACTATATTTAAGGGAAGCCGATCCGTCAAGGGAAAGATTATGAACGGTGGAATCACCTGGTTCAAGTTTTAAAAAATGTAATTGCTGAGAAAGTCCTGCCTCTACATCAACGATCCACTTTTTTCCAATTTGTGTTTGAATATACAGCGAATTGTCCAGTGTATTAGCTTGAATTCTATTTCTCAATCCCCTTGGATCCGTAGCAAATGATTTATAATAATTATTTATGTTATTTTCCGTCAAGGCGTCGTCATAAAACAGATAAAAACTATTTTTCCAACCCAATCTGTGAGCCAATTTTAAATACCCACCTGTCAGTGTGTCAGGTTTCACGGGAGGAATAGGCCTTGGACGAAGAGATAAGGAATCAGTTACTCTATTTAAAAGGGCAGAATCGACAGGAACGGGCGCAGGTTTTCGGGGTAGAATAGTGAAAAATTGTCTGATACTAAACTCTTGCTGTTTCATTTCGGATGCTCCATTTTTCAATTGAACGGTAGCAAGGCTCAACGAAAAAAAATCGGCCCCGGGGTCAGGTAAGGCAATAATGCCTCCATTTTCCCTTTGTAATATTCCATTTTGAGCCATAATCAAGTAACTTTCATACCGACCTTTCTCTGGCTTAATCCAAAAATTTATACCTAGGGAGGAAGTACGACTTTTCTGATTACTAAAATGAGACGCATTCCCAATTTGATTCAACCTATTATAATCGATAGAGAAATTAATCCCCTGCGCAAAATTTCTACTGAACTGAATACCAAAAAAACCATCATTTTGCTCCCCCGTCTGATAAAAAGAAGTTTGGGTAAAAGCACGCTTCAATGAATAAGCAGGTACTCTGTCTGCCGTTAACAAATAGAGATCAAAAGCGTGTAAACCAAGATCGAAGCCCTTTCTTTGAACAGGTTTATAATAAATAGGATAAGCGGGAGAGCCTGGAAAACCTAAATTAAAATATTCGAAAGACGGTTTTCTGGCAGGATCGTGCTGATGAAAATCGTTGGTTAAACTACTATCTAAAAAAGGATACACTTTATTTTTATCCCCCGGGAAATGAAAGAACATAGGAAAAGTGTCAGGTTCAATGTCCCTTTGATTCCCCCCTGTTCCGCCGGAACGCCCCATAGAAGAACCACCTCCACTTCCTGAATTACTAAAGTTAGGTCGCTGGGAAAGTAATTCACCTTTGGCTATCAGTAAGATAGCCAAAGGAAGAAGCCTAAAAAACCATTTTTGCATTTAGAGATCCAATAAAGCCGGATTCATGCCCATATTAGAAAAGCCACCATCGTTGTATAAATTTTGCATGGTCACCATACGTGTAAAATCGGAGAACAGACATACACAATAATCGGCGCAAGACTCGGCGGAGGCATTTCCAAGAGGAGACATTTTATCGGCATAATCAAAGAAAACATCAAATCCTTTTACACCAGAACCTGCCGTTGTCATCGTTGGAGATTGAGAAACGGTATTCACTCTCACTTTATTTTTTACCGCCCAATGATAACCAAAACTACGCGCGAAAGATTCCAATAAAGACTTACTTTCAGCCATTTCGTTATAATCTGGAAAAACACGTTGAGCGGCGATATAGGTAAGCGCCAGGATAGAGCCTCCTTCCGCCATAGCATCCAATTTCCAGAGAGATTGCATCATTTTATGAAAAGAGATAGCGGAGATATCAAACGTTTTGAGCATATAGTCATAGTTCAAATCGGTATAATCTCTTTTTTTACGAACATTTAAAGACATGCCAATAGAATGGAGGACAAAATCTAGTTTCCCTCCTAAGATTTCCTGAGACTTTACGAACAAATTCTCCAGATCCTCCTCACTTGTTGCGTCGGCAGGAATAATGGTTGCGTTTAATTTCTCGGCAAGTTTATCGAGTTCACCAAACCTTAAAGCTACAGGAGCATTGGTCAAAGTAAGCTTTGCACCTTGTTCTGCGCACCGTTCAGCTATTTTCCAAGCTATTGATTTTTCATCGAGGGCGCCAAAGATTACCCCTCTTTTCCCTTCAAGTAAATTATTTGCCATTTTATTAATTTTAAATTGCCACAAAAATACAATTTCCCCGCTAATTTATAGACCTAACAGCTCTTTTGCATTTTCAATAGCAAAAGCACTGGGTGGATTTTGACTTAACATAGCCGCGATACTAAATATTCTACCCTCTTTATCTAATGATTTCACACAGGTAAGGGTTCTTTCCGGCATTTCCTCTTTGTAAACAAAATAATGGGTATCGGCCTTCGCTGCCACTTGCGGGGAATGCGTAATGGTTATTACTTGATGTTCATTGCTCAAAGTTCTAAGGATATTTCCCATTTTTAGGGCGACATCTCCGGAAATACCTGCATCAATTTCATCAAATATCAAAGTAGGTAAAGGTATGGCACTGGCAACCAAGGATTTTATTACTAAGGCTAGGCGCGAAAGTTCACCACCTGAGGCAACATCTTTAATGGGCAACATTCTGCTACCCCTATTTGCTGCGAAAAGGAAAAATACAGAATCCTTACCATTAGGCCCCAGATCTTCCACCGATTGACAGTGAACCTCTAATCTTGCATTTTCCAAAGCCAGAAGAGACAATCTCTGATGAATTTTTTCCTCAAAGGTAGGAATAACGGCAATTCTCCTTTCATTTAAAACACTGGCCACTTGTTCCAATTGGTTTTGTAAATGGGAAATACGAGCTTCAATGGCAGCAATATCCATATTCCTATTCGCAAAACTTTCTAACCTCGATGCCAACTGCGCTCTAAACTTAATTAACTCCCCAACATTGGATACATGATGCTTATTAAGGAGGCGATTCAACATATCCAGTCTTTCCTGAACCGTTTTCAAACGATCCGGATCATATTCGATAGCCTCATACCTATTTTCAATATCCCGGCTTAATTCGCGCAGTTCAATCTGGGAAGTGGCCAGCCTTTCATACAAGCGCCCCACCACCTCATCGAATCTTCTTACCTGGCTTAAAGACTGAGCAATATCAGATAATTGGGTAAGGATAGACGTTTCGCTTTCCTCTAATTGGCTAAAAGTCGCCCCTAAAATCCTTTTTATATCTTCCGCATGAGTAAGCCGGGTCAACTCCTCTTCCAGGGAATCTTCTTCTCCCAATTGCAGATTAGCTTTATCTAACTCATCCCATTGAAAATTCAGGAATTCTATTTCACGCTGAGAAGCCTGACTCATGCTAATAATTTCGTCTCTTTGTTTTTTCAGGGCGGCATATTCTCTGAATTCTTTTCTGTATTTTGTAAGTAAATGGGCATTATCAGCCAAAGCATCAACCATTTTTAGTTGAAAATTTTGGTCGTGTATATCGCTGGTATCGAATTGTTGATGTAAATCTATAAGCTCCGCACTCAAATCCTGGAGCGTTTTTAAATTCACCGGCGTATCATTAATAAAAGAACGGGATTTTCCTGCGGGGGTCAATTCCCTTCGAATAATCAGATCATCTTCATAATCAATTTCATTATTTTCAAAAAATGAGGCTAAGCCGTATTTTTCTATAGAAAAATAGGCTTCAACGACACATTTTTTATTTTCATCAAATAATGAACGTGAATCCGCTCTATTACCCATAATTAGTCCCAATGCACCTAAGAGAATAGATTTTCCTGCACCAGTTTCACCCGTAATGATCGTCAAGCCGGAGGGGAATTCCAATTCCAATGCTTCAATAAGCGCATAATTTTGAATGAGGAGTTTCTTTATCATGTTTTTTACTGCCCTTTGTTAGAATTAATGAAGAATCCTGTATTTTCGAGCCAAATAGCTATTTTTGTTTCCAACGTTCAAAATTACAAAACATGAAGATTAATTTTTATTTAATCCTTATCGCTTCTCTCGGACTTCTGCAAAATTGCAGTAATGCCAAAGCGCCCCACAAAAAAGGAAGTACCAGTTTATTAAGCTATGGAATTCCTTTGTATGTAAACATACCAAAAGATGTGGATATTAACCGTCGAATTGTCGGAAATATTACTGAAGTCATTGTTAAAGGCAAAGATGAAAAATCGTGGTTTGAGTTAATTGTCCAAAATTTACCCTCGGAATCTGAAGATTTGGCATGGAATAAATATCTTCAAAT
>JBILDL010000200.1:0-5069 GCA_044352635.1 Saprospiraceae bacterium
TCTCTGCTGTTTATAGGAAAAATGCCACCTTTGTTTTTATAGGCAATGAGTGGATCAAACGTACCATTTTTATCAAAGTCGTTCACATATAAATATATTGGAAATTCCGGAGAGGGGGTATGCCTGGTGTTTTCTCCCTGGTTTCCCAAAATGACATCTTTGTCGCCGTCATGATCTACATCAACTATTTCAATAGTATGCCACCAACCGGAGGTGTTTACTAAACTTTTAATTATTATTTCTTTTAGAATGCCTTTTTCGTTTTTAAAAATGCGAATGGGCATCCATTCTCCAACAATAATTAAATCGAGCCAATTATCTCCGTCTAAATCTACCCATTTTGCATCGGTAACCATACCAGATACTTCAAACCCCTTTTTTTCAGATAAAGGGGAAAAATGTCCCTTCCCGTCATTTACAAGCAGGTAACTTTGGGAAGAAAACCCGTATTTACCTGAAATGAAATGATTTCCGATAAATAAATCTTCATCCCCGTCCTTATCAAAATCAGCAGAGGTAATGGCTCCGGTATGTTGGTAAAAGGCGGGTAATCGGAAACTTTCATCTTTGAAATTTCCCTTTCCATCATTAATGAGCAGCCTATCCCTTAAGTTTTTATGTCCTTCTGGCCATTCACTTCCGCTCATCCCAATATATAAATCAGGGAAGCCATCTTTATTGGCATCAAAAAAATGAACATTGGTTTCCTCAGATTCCTTAAACGAAGAAAAAACAGCCTGCTGTTGACGCTGAAGTTTTCCGTTTTTTGTTTGAAAAAATAAACCACCTGATCCGTTTTTGGCCTTTGTTATATAAAAATCCTCCAGCTGATCGCCGTTTATATCTGCTACGGCTATACCAGGACCTAAGGTTGAATATTTATGGGGAAGCAAATAGGAAATATCAAAATCGTTGAATTCATTTTCCTTGTGAACAAATTCAATGTCGTCCGAGGTGGAAAAATAGGGTACAATGCCATTAGGTATCTGATAGGAATATAGCTCGGTAAAGTCCTTTTCATTAACGGTAAGGGTTTGATTTACAGGAATATTTTCCCATAATTTGGTTTTTCCACCTGGCCATATTACGCGCAAAGAATCAATGGTTTGAGTTTCACCTAAGCCCATCTGAAGGGTTGGCGGAACCGACGATTGAAATCCTCTGCCGGGGTAATTTTCCTGAACTATCTTATCCCCATGGGCATAAACAATGACTTTTGAACCTACACCCTTAGTATTTTGGTTTAAGCCGTTAAAATGGATATTTATAAAAGAATTTTTAGCGTAGCTCGTAGTATTTCTGGATTGATTGTTTAGTAAAGTAGCTTCCTGGTTTATGTTATTTATTACCAGATCTAAATCTCCGTCGTTATCCAAATCGCCATAAGCAGCTCCATTTGAAATGCTATTGGTATTAATACCCCAGTTTTTTGTCACATTTTTAAAAGTCAAATCCTTATTATTTTTAAAAAAATAATTGGAAACTTCTCCATTTGGCATTTGTGCATATAACTTTTTATCACTTACATCGGGGTTATTTACTATTTCTTCGCTGGCAAGAAAATTTATATAGTCCATATCATTTGGCCTTCTTTGAATGCCGTTGCTAATAAACAAATCTTTCCAACCGTCATTATCAAAGTCTGCAAGCAAGGAAGCCCAACTCCAATCGGTAGCAGCAATACCCGCCAAATGGGCTATTTCTGCAAATTGAGGAATATTATTTTCATCTAAACCCAGGTTCAATTGAAGGGCATTTTTTGAAAATTGTCGGCCAAACCCTAAGGATAATTTTAATTTATAGGTATTATAAGCATCTTCACCGGCCGATTTTTTTATTACTACTTCGTCTTCCGGCAACATATCCAGGGAAACTATATCTATGTAACTGTCATTATTGTAATCGGCCAGATCATTGCCCATAGAAAATCGGGAAGTGTGTTTTATCGACTGATTCAGGACCTCGGTGAAACCTTTATTTTTATTATTCAGATATAAATAATCATTTTCACTAAAATCATTGGAAATGTAGATATCTGGCCAGCCATCGTTATTCACATCGCTGACCCCAATGCCTAATCCATATCCTAATTGGCTACTATAAATGCCCGCACTATTCGTTACAGGGTAAAAGGTATTATCAATATTTTCAAAAAATCTGTCCCCTGCGAAAGCGTCATCGAAATTTCTTTTTGATGCTTCATTTATCCTATATTCGGTATGAACGGAATGATTAAGTAAATACATATCTAGATCGCCATCAAGATCAAAGTCAAGAAAGGCGCTTTGTGTACTAAAACCGCTAAAATTTAAACCGTAACGTTCCGCCTCCTCAGTAAAAGTGAGATCACCTTGATTGATAAATAGTTCGTTTTCCCCTTTTATTCCCTTATAATTACCCAATCGGCACTGATAAATGTCCAAAAGACCATCCCCGTTAATATCTACCATAGTAACGCCTGTTTTCCATTCACCAGGTGATTCAACGCCAGCTTTCAGCGTAATATCTTCAAATTGCCAGTTTCCCTTATTTAGATATAACTTATTACTTACCTGATTACCAGTAATATAAATATCTAATAGGCCGTCATTGTTAATGTCGCCCAGTGATACACCGCCGCCATTATAAAAATAGAGGTACTCTATGATATTGAAATCCTCTGTTTCAGTGAGTTGGTTTGAAAAAGTTATATTTGATAAGGAGGAAGGAACGTTGTTGAATAAAGTCGATTCGGACGTTTTGTTCTGGTTACACGTACTCACCGTAAAGGATAGCGTACTGTACAGTAATAAAATAGGCCATTTTGACTGTTTCATTTAACCCCCTTTTCTTGCTGAAAATTAATTTTTTCCCTTTTGAATGGTAAATGTCTGGGCTTGCTCATTATTGTTCGCCACCATTAAAACAGGTTTATTATTTACAGAAACCATTGAAAACCCCCTGGCCTGACCTTTTAGTTTAAATCCAGAATCTTTTGCTAAAATTGATTTGAAATTTCCCTTTCCATTCCCTTTTAAATATAAGCCATAACTGGCATCATACCTGCCCACCTCTGGTTTAGATTGATATAAATTTCCCCCCAAGAGAATATCCAGTTGATTGTCCCCATCAAAATCATTGATTGAAATGGCATAAACGGGTGAAAATTGAGCTTCTACAGGCAGGGGAATTTTGGTAAATGACCCTTTTCCAGTATTTAAATATACAGCGGTTTCAAGCGTATTTGCCTGTAATTTCAAAGCGGATTCAAGCAACGGCTTATCAAAAATATCAGTAATTTGCTGGTTCTTGTAGCTATTGTATTTTAAGTATTTCTTTTTCAAAATAGGCATTTGTAGGACTAAATCATGACGTAAAATGAAGGGATATGATTTATCTCCATTATACTGACATAAAATTTGTTCTATGGTACCGTTTTGATCAAAATCGTGAATGTAAAGTTCAATAGGTTGTTTTATAGAAGCGCGAAACCTGGAGTTTAACCCATGATTCCCAACGACTAAATCTGGATATCCATCGTTATTTACATCCGCTGATTCTACGGTATTCCACCAGCCATTAGTATTTTCAAACCCTGCGTTGGCAGAAGTTTCCGTAAACTTACCCCCATTATTTTGAAAAATGCGGAGTGGCATGTATTCTCCAACAACAAGTAGGTCAACATCTTTGTCGCTATCATAATCAATCCAAACAGCATCGGTGATCATGCCTATGTTTTTTAAAGAGGGAATTATTTTTGACGTAACGTCGCTATAATTTCCTTTTCCGTCATTCTGTAAAATAAATCCATTGGCGGGTAAACCGTAATAAATTGGGATAGAACGAACACCTACGAATAAATCAATATCCCCATCAAGGTCATAATCTGCTGGTTTAACCGTTGAGGTACTTTCAAACTGATTTGCAGGAAGTATCTGGTTTGATTTTACCAGTTTACCATTGGATGTATTAAAATATAGACGATCGGCCAAAGAGGAGGAACTGTTGGAAACCTCGTTACTTCCGCTGGCAACATAGAGGTCATTTTTTCCATCACCGTTGGCATCAAAAATAGCACAATCAGTGTCTTCGGAATCTTTATCGATATCAAAAAGAGGTTTTTGAACAGATACAAACTGCCCATTGGGTTGTTGAAAGAAAAGGGAACCAGGGGTACCTGATGAACCGCCAATGTATAGGTCTTCTCTATTGTCTCCATTCAAATCGCCCTTACAAATACAAGGGCCTTCAGAGGAAAGCATGTGAAAAACCAGTCTATCCCGATCGAAATCGACAAAGGGATTTTCAATATGGCGATAATTTAAAATAGAGGGATTATTGAATTCAGCGAATATTTGTTGCTTACTTACGTAAGGAACTTCCTTTTTCAATACAGCATTTTCCTGCACTAACCGAATGGTTTGGTTTACCTTAACGTCTCTGAGGATCGTTAATTCATCATTTGGCCATTCTATAAATATACTATCTACCATCTTTATTTTCCCCAAGCCAATATTAGGTCTGGGATCTACCGTTGATTGGAATCCACGGATGGGAATATGCTCCAAATATAGTTTCTCCCCACCAACAAAGGCAGTAATTTTAGTCCCAATGGCATTGGTATTACCTTTTACACCTGTTAATTGAAATTTTAAATAACTATTTTCAGGATTTATCTGTCTGCTTTGATTTTGAAATAGGGAGAAAGGTGCGTTGACGTTATTCACCACTAAGTCAAGATCGCCATCATTATCGAGATCACCATAAGCGGAACCATTGGAGAATCCAGGATTTCCCAAGCCTAGTTCTGTCGCATTATCCTTAAAAGATAAATTTCCCTGATTGATAAAGGCATGATTTGGAATTGGGTTAGAGGGAATGAGCTCAACCAGTTTTTTATAGGCGTCCCCCTTATTCGACATGATTTGTTGAACCGTATTTTCCTCGGTAACGAATTTTAAAAAATCCTGATCGGTTAAATCCTGATAGATACCATTGGCAACAAAAATATCCTTGCGACCATCATTTTGAAAATCGAAAATGAGTGCACCCCAACTCCAGTCTGTTGCTGCAACGTCCGTTAATCGTCC
>JBILDL010000201.1:0-5066 GCA_044352635.1 Saprospiraceae bacterium
TTGTGTTAATGAGTTCGACAATCCTTCTTTTGTAATGCTCTGGTTTAAACCCATTGCAAATAATATAATTATCGGGGTTAATCAAATTTCTTGCTGCCAACCTTTGAATCAGATCCAAATCAAAAGCTGACGACGTTTCCAGTTGAACATCATGTTGAAGAACCTCTTCTAAGACATGACTAAAATGATTACTTTTAGTACAATAACTATAATAATACCTACCCGTGTAACCTGATGCTTTGATTGCCCTGGTAAAAAGATTTTTTGCCTTCTTAATTTGTTCTCCTATTTTGGGTAGATAAAAAACTTTGAATGGCGTTCCATACTTTTCTATAAGATACTTTAATGGCACGCCATTAAATTCTAAATAACCATTGGAATCTATATCGAAACCTTCCTGTGGAAAGTAAAATGTCTGATCTATAAGGTCAACATATCTGTTATTCAACGTATAAAAAATTTAGGATTAAAAATGGTTTTGAAAACGCGACTAAAAATAAGATTAATCCTTTCCTATCAAATATTTTTTTTACCAAATAATTATTGGGAAAATGTGACTTATTCTTTTTTACTCGTCAAATAATTGTTCAAAAATAATAAATATTCTGTTTAAACAACAAAATATACCTATATTTGCGAACTTATTTTGCTAAAACTTATTTTTAATCTATTTTATTTGGTTAATTTTATTTGGCAAAATAGATGTTATCTATAATTAAACACTAAATATTTCTTTAAAAAGAATTTTGATGATGGAAATGATGTTAAATCCCAAATCTTTATGGATGTTATGGATTCCAGCTGGAATGATTCTAGGTATTACCGTTGGTTTATCCTTGGGTAGTATGGTCATCGGCATGCCTATCGGCATTGCGGCTATTCTATTAATAGCACATATTACACGTTCACTAAGCCGTATTTTCAATTAATTAATCTCTTAGTAGATATCATTCAATGTACGCCATTGTCCTCTCGTTAGAGATGATTTTCTCATCTCTAACGAGAAGTGGCTACCCAGTTCTTTTTGTTTGGTTTTGCCCCATTGCTACTAATGACTACCTAAGTCAAAAAGCCTTTCGAATCTATGTATTTTTAGTAGAGCATATTTCGAACAACTGGAAACCATCTACCTTTATCCCAATAATTAAATAAGTACCTATATAATAGGTACATACGTATATTTAGTTATCTCTTTAAGAAAAAGGAGAGGTTTCTACCAATTTGCAAAAAAAATCACCCATCCCTATTCCGCAAAAAAGTAAAAATCATTATAAAAAATGCCTTTACAGGTATCATTTTAAAAAAAAGAGCACGAGGATGTCTTTTCATTGGTTTAATTGTATTATTTTTCGATACTAAATTAATCATTTTATAATGAATGTAAAAAAAATTATGAAGCCAATCCTGATTAGCCTCTTCTCGATCTTGATTTTTCTGTCTCCGGTACACAGTCAAAATATAGCCGAATATGATGTAATCGTCCTTGGTGGAGGAACTGGAGGTACCGCGGCAGGCATACAAGCGGGAAGACTTGGCGTTAAGACTTTGTTAATTGAACCCTCTCCCTGGCTTGGTGGAATGCTGACAGCGGCTGGTGTTAGTGCTATTGATGGAAATAATAAAATGCCAGCGGGAATATGGGGAGAATTTCGTGAAAAATTAAGGAGTCACTATGGTGGTGCTAAAGCATTGGAAACAGGTTGGGTAAGTAATACGCATTTTGAACCTCATGTTGGCGCCAGGATATTCGACCAAATGGCTGCGTCAGTAAAAATGCTGGAAGTTAAAAAAAGTTCTACCTGGTCAAGCATTCGAAAAAAAGATAATAAATGGCAAGTCCAAATTTTTGATGGAAAGACTAATTACCGTGTAAACTGTAAAATTCTCATTGATGGAACTGACTTAGGTGATGTTTTTGCTCAATTAAAAGCTCCGTTTGATGTAGGTATGGAATCGAAGGAAAAAACGGGAGAAAAAATGGGCTTAGCTACCGATTTGCCCATTATTCAAGATCTTACCTTCGTGGCCATTTTAACAGATTATGGGAAAGATGCGGATATGACCCTTCCAAAACCCAAAAATTATGATCCACAGGAATTTCATTGTTCCTGCAGAGATTTTTGTCCTGAAAAACCTAATTTGGTCACCTGCGAGCAGTTACTGTCTTATGCGAAACTTCCCAATAATAAGTACTTAATAAACTGGCCCATTGAGGGCAATGATATGTTTCTTAACGTTATCAACATGTCTCAAAAAGAGCGTGAAAAAGCGTTTATAGCCGCTAAAGAAGTAACTTTACGATTTATTTATTACATGCAAACGGAACTGGGTTTTAAACAGCTGGGGTTTGCCAAGGATGAGTATCCAACGCCCGATTATTTCCCATTTTTGCCTTATCATAGAGAAGGAAGAAGACTTCAGGGATTGGTTAGAATGGACGTCAACCACATTTTAGAACCCTTCAGGGAGGAATCTCCTTTATATAGAACAGGTATTGCGGTGGGAGACTACCCCATTGACCATCACCACGACAAATACCCAAACGCGCCAGAGATTGATTTTCCTAAAGTGCCCTCATTTTCCATTCCTTTTGGTGCCTTAATTCCTAAAGAAACAAAAGGACTTATTGTGGCAGACAAACCCATTTCGGTTTCAAATATTGTCAATGGATCTACCCGACTACAACCCGCTGTATTACAAATTGGACAAGCTGCGGGAATTATTGCAGCCATTGCTATAAAAAGGAATCTCCAGCCAGCCGAGGTAAATATCCGGGAAGTGCAACAAACGATACTTGATTGGAAAGGTTATCTTATGCCTTATTATGATGTTCCGCCCGAAGACCCTCATTTTCAAGAAATAAACAGGGTTGGAGCAACGGGATTTATTCGGGGCGTTGGCGAGCCCTATTTATGGGCTAATAGAACCTGGTTTTATCCGGACTCCATCTACACAGGTAATGAATTAAAAACAGGCGCATCTGCCTTTGGTTTACCTCCCTTTTCAGTGGATGAAGGGCCTATCACGCAAGGAAAACTTTGCGAGGTCCTATCACAAATAACTACTAAAGATTTAGCGATTGTTGAAACGGAATTCAGAGGAGTTTGCGTTCAATTATCTCTTAAATACAATAAAAATGAACCTATTTCCAGAAGAACCGCCGCTGTTGCCCTAGATAGAATAGTGAATCCTTTCGCAGTTTATCCTATTAACAAACTTGGTAAAATCATTAGACCAAAGGAAAGCACCAAATAATACAGCATTCGTTCTGCATTTCTGGTTTTGCTAAGATTTTTCGGTATTTTACCCCTAAAATAACAACATTATGAAATTATCTGCCCTTGATTTAGGGATTGTCCTAATTTATCTTCTAGTCACCTTAATTTTTGGTTTCTGGATTGCAAAAAAGGCAAACACAAATATTAAATCTTACTTTTTAGGGGGAAATACTATTCCATGGTATTATTTAGGTCTATCCAATGCATCGGGGATGTTTGATATTTCGGGAACTATGTGGACCGTAACCATATTATTTGTTTACGGCTTAAAGAGCGCCTGGATTCCCTGGTTATGGCCCGTTTGGAATCAGGTTTTCGTTTTTATCTTTCTGGCTATCTGGTTACGACGGTCTGGCGTATTGACAGGTGCCCAATGGATAACTTTCAGGTTTGGCGAAGGAAAAGGAAGTAGATTATCACATATTATTGTAACTATATTTGCCATCATCAGCGTTTTTGGCTTCATCGCTTATTTTTTTGAGGGGATTGGAAAATTTGCTGCTATATTTTTTCCATGGGATATGTCTGCTACTCTTGGGCCCCTATCCATAACGAGTGAACAGGGATACGCATTAGTAATCATAGGAATAACAACTATTTATACGATTAAGGGAGGCATGTGGAGTGTAGTTGGTACTGAAGTACTGCAATTTTTCATCATGACTATATCTTGTTTCGTTGTTGGCTATATTGCTTACACCTCCACGACTGGAGAAGCGATACAAAGCGCAACGCCAGCGGGATGGGATGAATTATTTTTCGGGTGGAAACTGAATCTGGACTGGAGTCAATATTTAGATTCCGTAAATACAAAAATTGAAACTGACGGCTTTGAGTTATTTGGATTATTGATTGGAATGATGATATTCAAGGGTATTTTTGCCAGTCTTGCTGGCCCGGTGCCAAGTTACGACATGCAGCGGATACTTTCCACAAGAACGGCAGGCGAAGCGGCAAAAATGAGTGCCTTAACCATTTTGGTTTTATATATACCCAGATATCTTATGGTTGCCGGATTCGGCGTTTTAGGCGTTGTCTATTTGAAGCCTGAAATAGCCCAAATGGGTGCATCCATCGATTTCGAGCAAGTTCTGCCTATGGCTATGGAGAAATTTGTGCCTCACGGTTGGCGGGGATTGTTACTTGCCGGACTACTTGCAGCTTTTATGGGTACTTTCGCCGCATTTATAAATGCTGCACCGGCTTATTTGGTCAACGATTTATATAAAAAATATATTAATCCAAATGCCTCTGAAAAAACTTATCTTCAATATAGTTACGTAGCTAGTATAGCCTTGGTCATCATAGGCATTATATTTGGATTTTTGGGTAATAGCATAAATACGCTTACTTTATGGATAACTTCCGCACTATATGGAGGTTATGCGGCGGCGAATATGTTAAAATGGATCTGGTGGCGATTTAACGGATATGGCTATTTTGGAGGAATGTTAGCCGGTCTGATAGGAAGCACCTTTCTACCCCTTCTTTTCCCCGATACACCCGCAATTTATTTGTTTCCAATCCTATTAATATTTTCTTTAGCAGGCTGTTTTGCTGGCGTTTTGTTGTACCCAGCAGAATCTGATGAAGTGCTAATCCATTTTTATAAAAAAACACGTCCCTGGGGATTTTGGAAACCCATAATTACTAAAATTCAACTAACTGATCCATCATTTATCCCAAACAAAACCTTTAAAAAAGATGCCATTAATGTGGTTATTGGAATTATCTGGCAAATGAGTCAAGTGGTTTTACCTATGTATTTCATGTTAAGACATCATTATG
>JBILDL010000202.1:0-5055 GCA_044352635.1 Saprospiraceae bacterium
TTATATTTGGGGCTTTTCTTGTTATGTTTTAATGTATTTACACTAACTCATTATACGTTTCTTTTTCTAACCTCCGAATATCTGATTGCCACACTATTAATTTTGCCTTTCAATTCACTGATTTATATTGTGGGTCCGTTAGCATATTTATATATCAGGTCCATTTTAAATGATGAGGCGAAATTCACAAAATTAGATTTATTGCATTTTTTTCCATTTTTTTTGAATTTTATAGATAATATACCAGTATTTTTTAGTTGGGAAATTAAATTAAAAGCAGCTTCTTATATAATTAATAATAATTGGGCTGAATTGGATTCTTTGCTTCCGTATAAATTAATGACTATTAAAGTCAATTTTACGCTGAGGGTGATACAGCTATTTTTTTATGTTCTGCTTATTTGGTTTTTAATTATTTCAAAGAAATTTAAGTTTTATAAAGGGAGAGCTAATCCTAACCAATTTAATATCATTAAAAAATGGTTGATATTTTTCACCTTATTGTTTTCTTTCTTAGCCATTAATTATGTTGGAATTGGTATAATATTTCTAAAATATACTGATAAAGAGGTTTTAACTGGGAATGGTATTTTTTTATTTTATTTTGTATTTATAGGGTTAATTATTCTTGAAATTGGGCTGATGCTTTATCCTCAAATTCTCTATGGCATTCCTTTGTATCGACAGGTTCATCCCGTTTTACAACCTTCTGATGTCGATGAAATACGAATAACGAATAGTATAAAAAATAATACCTCCATCTTAAGTGACGAACAACTTAACCTGATTGAGTTATCTCTTATTGAATGGATAAACAGTAAAAAATATTTGGAGAGTGACGCTAGCATGGTCTCTCTTGCAAAAGATATCAATATACCTCTGTATCATATTAGATATTATTTTAATCAAATAAGTAAAGAAAAATTTATTGATTGGCGAAATAGTTTAAGGGTAGATTATGCTGTTGAACTAATCAAACAAGGAAAGGGAAAGGATATAACTATTGAAACATTGGGGAAAAATAGTGGATTTAAAACTTATTCAAGTTTTATTCAATTTTTCAAACAACGAAAAGGAGTTTTGCCTAGTGATTTTAATAAAACTTATAATTCTAATACCATGGAAGAGGAATAACCTCTTAAAATATTGAATTACATAATGTTAGATTAATAAAGTAGTTCTTTTTATTTTGGAATTTTCAGTTCAATTTTATATTATTAAAAATTAATTCCTTTGGATTGTAACAATTCAAAGGAATTAAAGACAGGATTAAAATGTAGTCTGGTACATAGTCATGTACTTTTGAGATGAAAACGGAAGGTAAGATACATCTCATATCTACTATGAAAAACTATAGGTTAATGAATAATATATGCTTTTTATTTAGGCGAAGAGAATTGTGTAGCAAAGGCAAAAGAAGTTCATTAATAATCGCACCCTTAGTACACAATAGCGAGGATATGCCCACGGAGAAAATGTCTGTATGGAGTTTAATCCGGTCTTCAAACAAAATTATACTGTTTGCCTGGTTCATTTTAGCAGGAGTACCCATTTATGCTCAATTCTCTGGTGGTAGTGGGACTATCGCAGACCCCTATTTGATCGCAAACTTCACAGATCTGGTAACTATTTCCAGTGATAGTACATACTGGAACAAAAACTTTAAGCAAACGGCCAATATTGATGCGAGTACTTCTTCTTCATTAAACTCTGGCGCAGGTTTTTTACCAATAGCTAATCCAACTACAAAGTTTACCGGCACTTATCTTGGGCAGAATTATATAATCACTAACCTGGTTGTGAATCGCTCTTCAACAAGTTCAGTTGGTCTCTTTGGTGAGATTTCAGGAGCGACCATAAAAGATTTGAAGTTGGTCGGAGCTAAAATAACAGGATCGAACAATGTCGGCGGGTTTGCAGGATGGACAGGAGCCAATTCAACACTTCAGAACCTCAGCATTGATGCTACTTCAATGATTGTAGGGGCAGATGATGTGGGGGGAATTGTTGGTGAAGCTGATAATACCGAAGTAACGGACTGTTCCTCGTGGGCCAGCGTTGACGGCAACGATAACACAGGTGGCCTGATTGGATTTTGTAACCTTAACGGAACGAGCAAGAGTGTGACCAATTGTTTCGCAGCAGGTATTGTCACGGGAGATGGAGATGAGGTAGGAGGCCTGATTGGTGAAAATGAACAAACCGTCACGAATTGTTATAGTACAGCCTCCGTTACAAGCCTTGATGCATCTGGAGATGACGACTATGGAGGATTGATTGGCTACAATGACTTAGGAACAATTAGATTCTGCTATTCGACAGGGAAGGTTTCAGCTAGTGGAAATAATATTGGAGGTTTAATTGGAAATAGTTCAGGTACAGTAGAAAATTCCTATAGCACGAGCGAAGTAAAAGGAGATAATGATGTAGGAGGGCTGATTGGGGAATCTTCTGCTGCGGTGAGTAATTGTTTCGCGCTAGGCAGTGTCATTGGAAATGATGATGTCGGGGGCCTTATTGGTTTTCAAATCTCGGGCGGTACAGTCACGCTTAGTTATGCAGCAGTTCGTGTAATCAATATTACAGATTCTGAAGTAGGTGGATTGATAGGGGATAATTCCGGTTCGGAAACCAAATGTTATTGGATTGATTTGTATAACGATGATAATGCCTTACTCCCTGATGAAGACAATTCTACAAATAGTAATATAAAGGTAGTTAGTAACCAAATTTCTGCAGCCGTTGCCCATCCGCTGAGCGCACTAAGAGGATCTAATGCCGTCTCGACGATGACAGACTTTAATTTTGCAGACACATGGCAGATAGCCACAACGGTTGGCCCAGGTACTTTTCCGGTTTTGAGAAATCTTACGGCTCCTCTTGGTGCTCCCGTAGGACCAACGGGTTTTGTTGTTAACGGTGTAAATGGTGCAATCAATCTTGAATGGGACGCGAATGTGGAAACAGATATTGCGTCTTACCGTTTGTATAGATCTACTACAATAAATTTTACTCCGAGTCCTACAGAGCTATTGGCTACTATCCCAGATACAACCACAGGAAGATTTTTTTATTCCGATTCGGGTGCTGGAAGCCTGGCTGCTCCACAAAACGGCACCTTATACCATTATGTTTTAGTAGCTGTTGATACTGACGGTAATATATCTTTACCGCACAGGGGTAGTACAATACCCGGCATCAATTTAGCTACTGTTTCCGTTTCTATTGTTTCAGGAGGTATTACCTACACTGATTCACATGGAAATATTTCCCCCGATGTATATGCCGTATTTTCAGATTCTACAGGCGGTAACATTACAAATACTAATTCCATTGACCCTAATGGATGTGGTGATGAGCAAGGCGTATTTCATTCAAGAAGCGTTTCAACAGGAAATATTATAATTACACCAAGTGGTTTACAGAATGGACAAAAATGGTACTTTTTTTATGATGACAATACTGTCAGTGGATATCCTGTTCGAAATTTTACGGGTGGTGCAGGGAGCGGTACAACCTTAGTAACAGGTACCGGAAATACACCTATCACTATTACTTCAGGTTTAGATGGTAATTTCACAGATTATCTTTTCTATGTAGATGTTCCCCCAGGTATAAATCGGGAACCCCTCATTACTGGACTTACAGACAGTAGTATATGTTTAAATGATCCATTTGTATTGGATGCAGATCTCGTGCTTTATGACTCAAATGCCGCAATTTTAAATGCTGGCTATGGTAATTACAACGGTTTTCAACTTGTAGTTCAACGTAGAGGAGGAGGAAATATTGACGATTTGTTCTCCTTCTTATCACCTGGCACAGGTTTTGTCGTTGGTATGGGTACGATATCTTTTGGAGGAGAGCAAATTGCTACTTTTACTAATTCCTCGGGGACCTTAGATATTCAGTTTATGGGAACTGAAGTCATTCCAACACAGGTAACTGCAAATGCTATAGCCAGATCAATAGCCTACGACAATAATGTTGTACGCTCTTTTCTTGATACGGTTGAATTAGATTGGATCTTCAAAGATGGCCTTCTTTCTGATACCTCAACCCAGAAAGTTATCCTTAAAGCTCCACATATTGTATCTGCTGCCTCTTCAGCCCCCGCACTTTGTATTAATACCTCGATTACGACCATAACCCATACAACAACGGGTGCCACTGGTATCGGCACCGCAACAGGCCTCCCTGCCGGAGTATCGGCTTCCTGGGCATCCAACACGATTACAATCAGCGGTACCCCAACAGCCGCAGGCATTTTCAACTATGTTATCCCGCTAACAGGCGGATGTAACAGCGTAAATGCTACAGGTTCAATCACCGTGACCCCAGACAATACGGCAGGAGCGGCTTCCTCAACACCCACCCTTTGCATCAACACTGCACTGACCAACATTACCCACACCACCACAGGCGCCACAGGCATCGGCACGGCTTCAGGACTTCCTGCCGGGGTCACCGCTGCCTGGGCATCCAACACGATTACGATTAGCGGTACACCGACCGCAGCGGGCATCTTCAACTATACCATACCGTTGACAGGCGGATGCGGCACAGTAAACGCTTCTGGCACCATAACCGTCACACCGGATAATACCGTAGGCGCAGCCTCTTCCATGCCCACCCTTTGCATCAACACCGCACTGACTAACATTACACACACGACTACAGGCGCCACGGGCATCGGCACGGCCACAGGCCTTCCAGCCGGGGTAACGGCTTCCTGGGCATCCAATACGATTACGATTAGCGGTACACCCACCGCAGCCGGGACGTTTACATTTACCATACCGTTAACGGGTGGATGCGGTAGCGTAAACGCCACGGGTACCATTACCGTAGTGCTCGCCAATACAGCTTCTGCGGCCTCTTCCACTCCGACCCTTTGTATCAATACGCCGCTAACAGCAATTACACATACGACCGCGGCCGCCACGGGAATCGGTACCGCCACAGGCCTCCCTGCTGGCGTAACGGCCACCTGGGCATCCAACACGATTACTATTAGTGGTACACCGACAGCTTCTGGCACATTTACCTATAACA
>JBILDL010000203.1:0-5050 GCA_044352635.1 Saprospiraceae bacterium
TTCTCGAGTGCATCTTTTCAGATTTTAATAGGGTTGTTGCTTATTTCTTTTTATCACCCATTTTTCATTTTTTTTAGCCTTGTATTAATCATCATTTTATTCCTTATTTTCAGATACACAGGGCCAATTGGTTTGAAGACCAGTTTGATGGAATCGAAGTACAAATATGCGGTAGCGCACTGGCTCGAGGAAATTGCCAGGTCTATGTACGATTTCAAAATTACGGCCAATAGAGCTAACCCCCTTATTACGACAGATAAATTAGCGTCGAAATATGTTGATAACAGAAAGGCACATTTCAAGATTTTAATTACGCAGTACAGTACGGTAGTCATATTTGAAACTATTTTGACGGCTACTTTACTTACCCTGGGGGCTTATTTAGTTATCGAAAATCAGATTAATATTGGACAGTTTGTTGCGGCTGAAATTATTGTGATTTTAGTTATTGCGTCGGTGGAAAAACTTATTTTGACTATGGAAAGTGTGTACGATGTGCTCACAGCTATAGAAAAAATGGGGGAAATAATGGACTTACCCTTAGAAAGGGAAGATGGCCAATCGCTTTATTTTCCACCTAACCAAAAGGGTATTGCCTTGGAAGGGAGGGGATTATCTTTTTCTTACGGACCTGAGGAACCCTTGTCCTTGCATGCGATGAACTTTAAGATTAGTGCGGGAGAAAAAATTTGCCTTGCTGGGGATGCTAATGCTGGCAAAACTACGCTTCTACATATTTTATCAATTCTTTATACAGATATTAAAGGTCAGCTATTATTTAATACAATGCCCGTTGGTTCATTAAATATAAACGCCATTCGATGTAAGGTCGGGCATTTTTTAGCAGATGAGAACATACAAGATGGCACGATTCTGGACAATATATGTATGGGGAATAATGATGTTAATTTCGATAAAATCACCCCGGTAGCGGATGCCATAGGGTTAACAGAAACTATTCAGAAAATGCCAAAAGGGTACTCGACCCACTTAGTTTCAGAGGGTAGAAATATCTCGAAAAGTACAAAATCTAAGATTATTTTGGCGCGAAGTCTTATTTTTAATCCAGCACTTTGGTTAGCGGAAGGGGAATTTATGTTTTTAAATCGAAGAGAACGCCATAAGGTTTTTGATTTTATACTATCTTACTTAAAAGAAAAAACGGTGGTTATTTCAACGAGTGACCCCATTGTAGCAGAAAAATGTGACCGTATAATACTTGTCAAGGCAGGTACCGTTTATGCTGCCGGCACGTTAAAGGAGTTGGAAAACGATTCTTACTTTCAGGAAATATTTTATTGAATTTCACGAAACTATCTCCATGTTAAACATTTCAAATAATAAGCTTCCTGTTGAAACATTAAACTATCCGTTTTCTTCCCTGAAGAAGACGCAAACGTCCAATGCCAAGTTATTTTTTAGAGTTTGGACCTGGGTACTTATTGTTTTTGGTATCTCTTTCTTATTTCTCCCCTGGACTCAAAATATTCAGTCTGAGGGTAAAACAATCCCCCTTAATCCTTCCGACAGACCTCAAACCATTGATGCTACCATATCAGGGAGAATCGAACAATGGTATGTAAAGGAAGGTGATCGGGTAAATAAGGGAGATACTATTTTATTCCTTTCGGAGGTCAAATCTGATTATTTTGATCCGAATTTAGTCTCAAGGTCTAAAGCGCGGGTAGTAAATAAGGAGGGGAGTATTCAAGAGTATCTTTCCAAAATTCAGGCCTTAAATGATTTTCAACGGGCTATAGAAAGTGAAGTATTACTAAAGCAACAAACAATAAAAAATAAAATTTACCAGATTACACTAAAAATAGATGCTGATAGTATCGACTTAAATAGGGTTAAACTTGATTTGCAAATTGCTAAAATACAACTTGACAGAACTGTTTCTTTAAATGAAAAGGGCATTAAATCGGTAGCTGACATAGAAGAGAAAAAATTTAAAATTCAAGAGCTGGTAGCAAAGCTTAATTCGGCTGAAAATAAGCTAAATATTTCCAGAAATGAAAAAGTGAATTTACAAGTGGATGAACGAGCCATTTTAAATGATTTTATTCAAAAAACAAGTAAAATTGACTCTGATATTGCGGCGGCGCGCGCGTCCATTATGGACACAGAGTCGTATTTGGACAAACTAAGAAGTGAAGCATCAAATTATGAAATCAGAAATGGGTTTTATTATATAACAGCTCCCCAGGATTGTTTCATTACCAGAATTTTAAAGCCAGGTTTAGGGGAGATTGTAAAGGAAAATGAATCGGTATTGACCATCTTGCCAGCTAGTTTTCCATTGGCTGTTGCGTTATATATACGTCCCATGGATCTGCCTCTTATTGAGAAAAATCAAGAGGTACGCTTTGTTTTTGATGGTTGGCCAGCTATCGTTTTCTCTGGCTGGCCAGGAAATTCATTTGGTACGTTTGAGGGAAAAATAGCAGCTGTTGATAACGATATATCAGAGAATGGACTCTATAGAATTATAGTGGCGGCAGATGAAAGAAATAAAAAATGGCCAAAAGAACTTCGCCCGGGTTCGGGAGCTCAAGGTATTGCTCTTCTGGGCGATGTGCCTTTGTGGTACGAAATATGGAGAAAGTTAAATGGATTCCCTCCCGACTTTTATGGTTCTGGCATTGAAGGAGAGAAAACAGAGAAAATTAAAGGTAAAGCGCCACTCAAATCAGTAAAATGAGGATGTTAATTTTTTTGTTCTTTATTTGTTTTAGCTTAAATGCAATGGCTCAGGAGCCGCTTTCTATGAACCAGTATCTTCGTTGGGTCGCCGAGGAGCACCCTGCGATAAAAGAAGCAAAACAAAGATGGTTGCAATCTCAAAATCTTTTGTTGATGGCCAAAGGAAATTTCGATCCTTCATTGAACTTCGCCATAGATAGGAAAAAGTTTGACGGTAAAAATTATTATACTATTTCTGAAAATCAATTAACTATTCCTACCAGGTGGGGAATGAAATTTAAGGCTGGATATGACTTTACTTCAGGTAGTTTCTTAAATCCACTCGATGTAAAACCGTTAAATGGGCAGGCATTACTAGGTATGGATATTCCTCTGCTTCAAGGCCTTCTTTTTGACGAATATAGGCTCATTTTAAGGGAAGCTGAACTAAATATGAGTATTCAAAAAATAGGGTTGGAGCAGGTTGAAAATGATGTTTTGTTAGATGCTGCTAAAGCATATCTGGATTGGTACGTTTCTTATCAGCAAAGAGATGTGCAGAATCAAGCCTTGATTCTGGCTAAGAATAGACTAAAAGACATGGTTACCAGTTTTTTAGAGGGTGATAAGCCAACCATAGACACTGTGGAGGTTTACGTGAATGTATTAACCAGAGAGTCCTCTCTATTTGAAGTTACCCTTGATTATACGTTGGCTACCCAGGAAATGGGTAACTATTTATGGCAAAACGACCAACCTGTTAATCCTGAAAATTATTTTCCCCTCGCTACCAGTGAGTTGGATCCAATCTTAGAGAATAGCTCGGAAGTGTGGATAGAAAATACTTTAAACGGTAATCTTGATCTAATGATTTTAAGGCTAACAGGAAACCAATATCAACTGGAAAAAAAATGGGCCTTAGAACAATTTAAACCCAATCTGAATCTCCAGTTTAATGCATTAGCCACTGGACGAAGTTTTAATCAGGAGTTTGATGTAAGATCGGATAATTTTTTATTAGAAAATAATTACAAACTTGGATTAACAGCAAGAATACCTATTTTATATAGAAAGGAACGCGGAAAATTACAGCTGATAGATAATAAAATGAAAGAATGGGAATACAAAACAATGGACAAGACCCAATACTGGATAACTAAAGCAAAGCAATATTTTAGTGCTTTTGAAGTGTTAGATGCTCAGGTTAGAAATCTTCAAAATCAAACGAACCAGTTAAATGCACTGTTGGATGCGGAAAAAATTAAGTTTGCCGCGGGAGAAAGTTCAGTTTTTTTATTAAATACCAGAGAACAGAAGAATCTTGAGATAGCGATGAAATTCATAAAGATAAAAGGCGATTGGTTAAAAAGCTATTACACTTTATTATGGACATCGGGCCAACTATCAAAATAGTTATTTGTCGTTAATCAATTTCTAAGTAATCGATGTATTATGATGGGTTAGCAAAGTGAATTTGATAATAAGCGTCCAACTCCTCATAAAAAGCAGCGCCATATTTCCTGATAATCGCCTCTTTAACAAATTGGAAAACAGGTATTTTAAGGTCTTTGCCAAGGGAGCAGGCGGCACTACAAATATTCCATTTCTCGTAATTTAACCATTCATATCCAGCAATTTCATTTTTCACTCTGATAGGATAAAGGTGGCACGAAATGGGTTTTATAAAATGCGTTGCACCTGCCAGATAAGCTTTTTCAATGCCACATTGGGCGATACCCAATTCGCTGTAAGTTAAGTAAGCACAGGCAGCATTATTCAATAGAGGAGTGCCCCATTCATCTACCTGTTTGTAGTACGTATATTTCCCTTTTGTTTCAAGAACTTCTTGACCTTCAGCACTTAGAAAAGGCTTAATAGAGAGGTAGATATCATCGAGAATCTGCTTCTCCGCTTCCGAAATGGGCGCACCAAAATCGCCTTCCCAACAGCAGGCACCCTTGCATGCATTTAGGTTACAGACAAATTTTTCTGAAACAACTTCGTCACTAACTAAAATATCTCCAATAACAACCATTTTTTAGTGCGTTTATTTTATTTTAATGTCCCAAATGTAAGGGGAATTTGGTACATTTATCGCAAAAAGAACCTAACTGAATTTTAATGGATACCTTGAAACAAAAATTCTTCGAAAAAGCCACGGCACTTCGGGGAGAAATAAAAACCATCCTAAGTAATCACGGCGAAGAAAAGGTTGATGAAGTAACACTAAGTCAGGTATATGGCGGGGCAAGAGGGATTATATCAATGATATGGGAGCCTTCCTTGCTCGATCCTATTGAAGGAATTCGCTTTAGAGGCTTCAGTATTACAGAATTACGAGAAAAATTACCCAAAGGCGAAAATG
>JBILDL010000204.1:0-5042 GCA_044352635.1 Saprospiraceae bacterium
TGCGCCAAAGGATATTGCGGATAAATATTTACAAAGTAGTGCGCCCGATGCCTATAAAAACTTAGTGAATGACCTCCTTAAGCTACCTCAATTTGGTGAAAAATGGGCCTCCGTTTGGTTGGATATTGCCCGTTTCGCAGATAGTAAAGGGTATGAAAAAGATGGCAACAGGCAAATATGGAGATATAGAGATTGGGTTATACAGGCTCTTAACAAGGATATGCCTTATAATCAGTTTATTACAGAACAAATAGCAGGAGATTTATTGCCCAATCCCAAGGATGAGCATTTCATAGCTACGGCCTTTCATAGAAACACTCCAACCAATGATGAAGGAGGAACCGAAGACGAAGAATTTAGGACAGCAGCGGTTATCGATAGGGTGAATACTACTTTTGAAGGCCTTATGAGCACTACCTTTGCTTGTACCCAGTGTCATGGACATCCTTATGAAGACATTAAGCATGAAGAATATTTTCAGTTTTTAGCCTTTTTTAATAATACCCGGGACGAGGATACGGTGGAGGAGTTTCCCATTATCAGACACTATGAAAAACCCGATAGCTTGCAACTTTTAGACCTGGTGGCCTGGGTTAAACAAAGCGCTACCCCCAAAAGAGCCGATGAAATTTACTCTTTTCTGAAATTTTTACAACCCCTGGTGTATGCCACCCACGCTGATCTTTTCGTCAATAGTGAGTTGTATGATACAAAATTTCTGGTTTTTAGAAAAAATAGTTCCGCGAGAATAAAAAATGTGGTTCTAAATGGCGAAGTCAGATTTATAGCCCAGCAAAGAGGAAATAGTAAAAAAGGAAAATTAACCATTCGCCTGGACAGCCTTCGTGGAAAAATATTAGGACAGTTTAACATTCCCTCTACAGAAGGTAAATGGGCATTCACCCCATTTGATATTCAGCCTGTTCATGGCAAACATGATCTATATTTCAGCTATGAAAATGCATCGCTGTCCTCCGACACTGAGTCTGGTTTTACTCTAAATTCGTTTCATTTAGATTATGCCTTTCCTGGGAATGAAGGAGATCCATCTAAAAAAACAATGGATAGTTTGTATTGGGATTTATTAAGAAAAAATCCGCCAAACACCCCTATTATGATGGATAATAAGCCGGAAAATGCCAGGAAAACCCAGGTTTTCATACGTGGAAATTGGAAAGTTAAAGGCGAAGTTGTTTCTCCTGGCATACCAAAGGTTCTTAATAATTCCTTTAATTTGACGAAACCCAATCGTATGGGCATGGCAGAATGGATGACAGATAAACGTAATCCATTGGTATCAAGAACGTTGGTGAACAGATTGTGGGAACAACTTTTTGGCACTGGCATAGTGGAAACTTTAGAGGATTTTGGATCACAAGGTACTCTGCCTTCTCATCCGGAATTATTGGATTATTTGTCCTGGCAGTTTATGAATGATCATAGATGGTCTATCAAATCGTCCCTGAAAGAAATCATTCTTTCACAAACTTACAGGCAATCATCGGTGGCTACCGCTGAAAAACTTAAAAAAGATCCAAATAACCGTTTGTTGAGTAGAGCCCCCAGGATAAGATTAAGTGCAGAGCAGGTGCGAGATCAGGCATTACACGTTGCCGGACTTCTGAGTAAAAAAATGTACGGGCCGTCCGTAATGCCTTATCAACCAGAGGGAATATGGGCCAGTCCTTATGACGGGAACAAATGGAAATTAAGTGAAGGTGAGGACAAATACCGACGCTCTATCTATACCTATTATAAGAGGAGCAGCCCCTACCCTTCCCAATTAACTTTTGACGGTACGGGTCGCAATGTTTGTAACGCAAGGAGAATTAGGACAAATACCCCTTTACAAGCCTTAGTTACCTTGAATGACCCTGTTTTCATGGAAGCAGCGACGCATTTTGGTCAAAAAATGTTAAAAAATCCTGGTTTATCTGTAAATGATCGGATACAACATGGGTACCATATTTTACTTAATAAACCCATTTCACCTACTCTTTTACAACCTCTGGTGAAACTTTATAAGGATTCAAAAACATATTATAAATCTCATCCTGAACTAGTTAAAGAAATTCAGGTTGAAAATCCAGACGTTGAAGATGCTGCTTTCGCATTAGTTGCCAATGCTATGTTAAATTTAGATGTAATCATCACTAAAAATTAATCCGCGACATGAATAATAAAAGATTGAGTCTTGCCGAAGAAGCCCATTTACTGGATGCACAACTTGCCACCCGCAGATTGTTTTTAAAACAATGTTCTATGGGTTTAGGTGCTTTAGCTTTTTCACCTCTTATCAACGCGTGCACAAGTGATACCAACGGTTCTTCTAACACTTTATTCGATCCAACAAAGCCGCTTCTTCCCAAAACACCCCATTTACCAGGAAAGGCAAAATCCGTGATATATCTTCACATGGCCGGAGCCCCATCGCAGTTAGAATTGTTTGACTATAAACCCGAACTCAAAAAACTGGACGGACAGCTTTGCCCGGAATCCTTATTGAAAGGGAAAAAATTTGCCTTTATCAGGGGCGTTCCTAAGATGCTGGGAACCATTGGTGAATTTAAACAAAGAGGTCAATCCGGTGCCTGGGTATCTCACTATTTACCTCATCTTGCGGGTGTTGCAGACGAATTATCCTTCCTAAAAGCCGTTCATACTGATCAATTTAACCATGCACCTGCTCAGTTACTCATGCAAACGGGTTCGGCCAGACTTGGACGACCAAGTTTAGGCTCCTGGGTCACCTACGGATTAGGTTCGGAAAATGCCAATTTACCCGGTTTCGTTGTATTAACCTCCGGTGGTCAAAATCCGGATGCTGGTAAATCCGTTTGGGGCAGTGGATTCTTACCCTCTGTATATCAAGGTGTTCATTGCCGTTCTCATGGTGAACCCGTTTTATATCTGGACAATCCCGCCAATGTAGATGGCAATATGCGAAAAGCCTCCATTGATGCTATCAATCAGGCCAATAAAGAAACTTATAAAGAATTTAATGACCCTGAAACTTTATCCCGGATTTCCCAATATGAAATGGCCTTCCGCATGCAAATTTCTGCGCCCGATGTCATGAATATTTCCGATGAACCTGCCTATATTCATGAAATGTATGGTACAGAACCCGGAAAGGAGAGTTTTGCAAATAATGTGCTCCTGGCAAGAAAATTGGTTGAAAAAGGCGTTCGATTCGTACAATTGTTCGACTGGGGCTGGGATGTTCATGGAAATACCACCGATACCTCCCTGGAAATAGGTTTGGTAAACAAATGTAATCAAATAGATAAAGCGATTACTGCCCTCATTCTCGATTTAAAACAACGTGGACTTTTGGAGGAAACTTTGATTGTTTGGGGAAGTGAATTTGGTAGAACACCCATGCAGGAAAATAGAAATGGATTGGAAATGCCTTTCAAAGGTAGAGATCATCATGCCGACGCATTCACTATTTGGATGTGCGGAGGGGGTGCCAAAGCTGGAACAACCTACGGGGAAACAGATGAAATAGGATTTTATCCTGTCGATGGGAAAGTTTCTGTCTATGATGTTCAGGCTACTATCCTTCATTTGCTGGGCTTTAATCATGAAACATTTACTTATCCGTTCCAGGGAAGACCCTTCAGATTAACCGACGTTGAAGGGACCGTAATAAAACCCATATTAAGTTAAATTATGCACAGCAGAAGAAAATTCCTGGCTCAATCTCTTACAGCCACCGCAATACCATTATTGGGTATGACTGATACATTTTCGTACGCTTCGAATGATTTTTCGACCCCTGTTTCCGTTCCGCTCTATATTTTTGCAACAAATTGGGGATTTAACGGAGATTTAGCCTCTTTTTGTCAAAAAGCAAAAGCAGCAGGCTATGATGGTATTGAAATGTGGGTACCTGGAAATGCAAACCAAAGGGACATACTCCTTAATACGGTAGCTCAATTTGACTTAAAATTAGGATTACTTACGGGGAGTGGAAAATCAAATTTTGAGGAACACCGAAATGAATTCCGTCAACAGATAGATTTGGCGATAGCCATGAAACCTGTTTATATAAATTGTCATTCAGGGAAAGATTATTTTACCCTATCACAGGCTAAAGATATTATTGCAGATACGATTTTACCAGCCAAACAATCGGGTATTCCTATCTATCACGAAACGCATAGAGGCAGAATCTGCTACAATATTCCTACCACCCAAGCCCTTTTAAGCGACATTCCAGAGATGAAGTTAACGTTAGACATTTCCCATTGGTGTGTAGTTCATGAATCTTTATTAAAGGACCAAAAAGAGGCTGTTGCTAAGGCTTTATCAAAAACAGGTCATATTCATGCCCGGGTTGGACATCAGGAAGGTCCACAAGTAACTGATCCACGCGCACCTGAGTGGCAAGATGCTTTTATGGCTCACTTGGCCTGGTGGGACGAAGTAGTCAAAATGAAAAACCAACAGGGAAGTGCCATTACTATATTGACAGAATTTGGTCCGCCCATGTATATGCCTGTCGTACCATATACACAACAACCTCTTGCCAATCAGTGGGATATAAATGTATATATGTTAAATTATCTTCGAAACCGATATCAAAAAAAATAAATCCTATGGGAGTTTTACATCCCCTTGTCATACATTTTCCCATTGCTTTGTTGCTATTAGCCTTTTTTTTAGAAATCTACGGACTTAGCGCAACGGGTAAAAAGTACAAAGCATCGATTCCCCTTATCACCTTTTTAGGTGGCATTGGTGCCGTTTTTTCCGCGTTAAGTGGCTATTTTTTAATGAATCAGGGTGATTACGAGGTTTCATCTGTGGAACTTCACAGAAATTGGGGCATAGCTCTGGCCATTGGATCCGCTCTATTAATCGGTTTATACCGATTTCCACCTAAAATTCCCCATATTCATCTTCTTGGACAGGGAGCGTTAAGTATATTGGTTTTAGTTACCGGTCATTTAGGTGGAAATTTAACCCATGGGGAAGATTTCTTATCGTTAGATAAACCTAAAAAAGAACCTAAGCAAATCGCTTTTAATCAGAAT
>JBILDL010000205.1:0-5033 GCA_044352635.1 Saprospiraceae bacterium
AATACATACATAATAAACTGTATTTCAATTATTTAAATTAATTTAAGAGGTGTTTAAAGACCCTATTACTCCTTTCAAAAGGGGTTCCATGTACCCATAGTTTCTAACCAAGATTGACACATTACCAAAGAATACAATTTTAATTTATTAATTATCAATATATTAAAATTGTATTTTTTATATAACATCTATAATTATATACAAACCTGCTATAATCCTGCCACAAATTTTATTTGGGTGGGTTGAATTAGGTGGGAAAAGTACCCAAATAAACCATCTGAGGCTCATTTGGGTACTTTTAATGGTTTGTTTGTTATGTCTCCTACATCAACTATTCTTGTTATAAAACTTTTCAGGTAAATACCTTTTTAACCCTTTTAAATGGGATTTCAAAAAAATATTGCGGCGCCCGCCCGCGTGCCCTTCTACAAATAGTCAATTAAACAAATAGTCAATCCTTGAGGCAGCGAACGGAAGCACCATGCCACTTATCAAAGACGGAGTTCCTTATCACATTGCCATCGTCACTGCTCAGTAAGCGGTTCCAGGGGTAGTTGTCGTCGAACTGAGTAGCACTCCAGAAGACAGCGTAGATCCTAATAGCGACGAAACTACCATCGTATTTGCGAATACCACCTGGGAGAGCGGAAAAGCCACTTGTATTAGTTCCGGGGCTTGGTGTAGAAGAAGCAGGATCCCATCCTAAACCAACACCTGCAGAAGTGTTTGTTACATCTGATTTCAACACAGTCCCTGCGGTAGTACTCTGAGTTGAAATTCTAGAAGAAGTAGAAGATGTATCAGCTACTGTAGTTCCTGAATGTGATGAAATTACTAATTTATTCCAATCAGAATCTGTGGGAACATGCCATCCAGCAGGGCACAATTTCCTTGAGTCAGTAGCTGCATACCAATTGTACAAAAAGCCAAAAGTTCCAACATAGTCACTCAATGACACTACACTGACGTCATATCCCGTGCGAGCTCCTGACGCTGGCGCCCAGGGATAACTTGTTGAGGTTGTTGAGTCAGGAATTAAGGTACCATCATTATATTTGGTAACCTTTAAATTGGTCGTCGTCCAGCATTGGGTGCCAATTAATTTAGTATTGTAGGGGTTTCCATCAATGTCTGAAACAGTAGAGATACCGCAGGTAAAGGGAGCCGCAGGCGTTACCATAATACCTCCTGTAGCATTCACACTTCCGCAGCCGCCCGTTAAGGGAATCGTATAGTTGAAGGTACCCGTCGCAGTTGGGGTGCCGCTAATCGTTATCACATTGGTCGACCAAACAGCCGTTACGCCCGCAGGTAAACCCGTCGCTGTACCAATGCCCGTCGCGCCTGTCGTTGCAATCGTGATAGATGGCGTCAAGGCCGTATTCACCGTTAGCGTTGGGCTTGACGATGCAGTGCCTGCTGTGTTGAGGGTACAAGGCGTAACCGTCGTGGTGGTAGTAATAGGAGGCGAACCACCAGCAGCATTCGTTGCAACCACAGAAAAAATATAGTTTACGCCAAATGTCAATCCTGTGACTAGTATGGGCGAAGCTGTTCCGGTTACAGTAATCACAGAGGATGATTTCCGTTTTGCAGGTGCTGAAGGTATTGATGTTGCCGTCACAATATAACCAGTAATAGCACTACCTCCATCACTTGTGGGTGGCACAAACGAAACACTCGCAGAAGATGGACTTGTTGGCGTAGCAACGATTGAACTGCATGGACCAGGCACCGAAAATGTCGGACAAGGAACCCCAGGACAATTCTCCAAAGCTGCCTTCTTCCATCTTACCTTTATCTCATCCAGGTTAAAAGGAGATTTTCTCTTTATTTCCATATTTCCCGGTTCATTCAATCCATTATAAACCGGATTACCTTCCCTGGGGGTTATCTGTCCTAAACACATAAACGGAACCAACATAATAAGTAAAATTCTAATCATCGTATCATTCTTTTTAAATTTGTTAAAAGACAAATCTGAAAATATCTCGATGATTTAGCAAACATTTTGATCCCAAATGCCTTTAATTTCCGAGAAACTAAAGGCATTTGTTCCAAAACTGAACTAATTTGATAAAAAAGCCCTTTAATAATTGGAAAAATTAAAAACAACCAATGCGTTAAAGCTACATTAACTGCATCCTATTCTTACTCCTCATTAGATGATATTCCTTTTTGTTTTATTTCCCGAATATATTCACTTGGCAATTTTCCTGTTATTTGTTTAAAACTTTGTATGAATCTAGCATAAGACTTGAACCCACATTCCATACTTAAAGCTTCAATGGTCTTATCAATATCTGGCTGTACATTTATCAAACTTATGGCATATTCTATCCTCTTCCTATTTCGCCAGTCAATATATTTTTCATTATTTATATGATTGAAAAAGTAAGTGATATGGTGTACAGGTAAATTTATATCTTTGGCTAAACTGTTAACACTTGTGTCAACATCTAAAAATTTATTCTGCTTCGTCCAGTTCTCGAGTAATAATCTTATTCTTTTCATATAATCTTCACTATTTGAGAAGATTTCTGAAATACTATCCAAACGGACGTTTACTACTTGCCCAACTTCTTTCTGTACAGATTTTTCAATTGGAATACCATATAGTATCTGCGGAAACAGGATAAGCCCAAAAATTAATATTAATAATCCAATTAAAATCAATGAAAATATAATATTTCCCTGATTTTGAAAAGAAATTTTATCTTCTATGTAAAAAATCAAATAACCAATGATGGCGAAAAGGACAACGGTTGAGGTTAGAATTGTCATAAAAAAATAAAGCCAGTTTTTAACAATACTGGATTGATTAATACCATTATCTAAGACCGATTTATTAAAATTTCTCTGAGTGAGCATCCCCCAAATAACTACCATGTAAAGAGAGATATGTATTGCTTTTAAAATATAATCAATTCTTAAAGGTAAAAATAGATTGAAACGCGTATTACTTAAATATTTCCAAGAGGAATGATTAAGTATTTCATTTGTTATTCTATTTTCTTCATCCCACCCCGATAAATTATTCAGTAATCTTCCTATGAAAAAAACACCAAATATGATAAAATGTAGCCAGTCATAAGCTTTGAAGCTAGCATCATCCCTTAATATGGATCTGACATATAAAAATGCTAATGGACCTATAGTATAGGCTGTGGCATTTATGGGAATACTTAGTACAAAAGAAACTATCTCCGCAGATTGGTTGAATATATAGATATAATGAGTTAAAACAATGAAGTTCAAAAAAAATAGCAATAGACCAAGGTAAATATTAGCAGATCGGTAACCCTTATTATAAAATATTAATAAAGCTGAAAGAAAAACACCCAATCCACCTAATGATATAATCATAACTAAATATGAATAACCTGCTAATTATTTTAAAGGTACTAATATACTAAAATAGTACCCAAATAAATCATGCAAAATTCATTTGGGTACTATAGTTAGTTACTTTCTTTGTAAAAGCCTAAATCAACTATTCTTGATATAAAACTTTTCTTGCAATTTCATTTTCAACTCTTTTAAAGAGTGATTTCAATAGGTATTATGCCGCCCACTCTCGTGCCTCACCCACAAATAGTCAAATAGTTAATCCCTAAGGCAACGGACGGAAAAGCCATATTTCTTAGGGCTGCCACCCTTGTACAAACTACCAAGGTTGTAATCTAGGCTGCGGAACCAAGCGCTGCCACTAGGATTATCCTTGGCACTCCAGAAAAAAGCGTAGTATCTAATATCGTTGAAATCACCATTACTGTCGCGATAACCACCCGGAAGAGCGGAAAAGACACTGGAGTTATCCGTTCCTACTGATTGGGTATTCCATAAAGTAGTTCCCATTACTTTCATCTTACCTCCTGCCACACTTTCACCACCCAGATAAGTACTCAAATTTGTCCATTCTGCGTCTGTAGGCACATGCCAACCTGATGGACATAATTTTCTTGAATCATTTACAACATACCAATCGTACAAATATCCATAAGTTCCAACATACCCTCCTGCTGGAACGCCAACACCTATATATTCAGTAAGAGCTCCAATTGCCACGGTTCCCCAAGTGCTATTTGTTGAGTCAGGTATAGGGTCATTATTATTATACTTGGTAACCTTCAAATTCTCCTTTGTCCAGCACTGGGTGCCAATTAATACCGTATTATAAGTATTTCCATCAATATCTGAAACGGTATTTGTAACACAAGTAAAGGACGGAGCTACCACACAAGGAACCCCAGGACAATTCTCCAAAACTGCCTTCTTCCATCTTACCTTTATCTCATCCAGGTTATAAGAAGTTTTTCTCTTGATTTCTACATTTCCAGGTTCATTCATTCCATTGTTAACCGAATTACCTTCCCTGGGGGTTATCTGTCCTAAACAAACAAACGGAAGCATCGTTAACAGTAAAATTCTAATCACCATGTTAATCTTTTTAAATTTGTTAAAAGACAAATCTGAACACATCACGATGATTTAGCAAACATTTTGATCCCTAATTCCTTTAATTTCCGAGAAACTAAAGGAATTTGTTCCAAAATGAACCCAAATTGAATGAAAAGTAGGTTTTTGGACCTTCGATTAAATATGAAATTGAGAAAAAAAGGGGTGAGAATACAAAATACGTTAACAACTTAGCCGTGCATTTCCTGTCTGAACTATGATTTTTTGATTCATAAGATAGATTATTAAAAGGGATACCTGTCAGGTAGAGAGGCTGTCTAAAAAGGTAGCCTCTTTTCTTTATACTACTTCATAAATTGGGCTAATAGAATTTTTTCAATATTCAAATTTGGGTGAATATTTATGATTTTTAAGAATGGACAGCACTATTAGGCTTTTGTGGCGTTAAATAAATGAAAATGGTTCCTTTTATGAGGCTTTTTTGGCTAATTTTCTAAGATTATGCCCGATGGACATGAGCCCGAATTCAATATTTACCTTATCCATCTTACGGAGGGTGAATCTTGAAAATTTATTATTGCTTTTTAATTGCCCAAATACTGCTTCTACTTCTA
>JBILDL010000005.1:0-16054 GCA_044352635.1 Saprospiraceae bacterium
GGCAAGGCGACTGTTTAATTTTGGCTTAATAGCTCTATCAATAAAATCTTCCTCTTTATCGGATATTTCCTCCAGATATTTATCGCCTTGATGAATGTAGATATGACAGGTACTGCAAGCACAAACGCCGCCACAGTTATGGTTTAGATGAATATCATTATCTTCTGCAATGTCTAGAATACTTTGGTCGACAGTAACATTTTCAATCTGAATTGGCTGATGAATCGTTTTGTCTTCAAAGGTAAATACAATAGTAGCCATGATGATTTTTGTTCGGGTAATAAATACCTTTAACAACGAAATATTTTTTTTAGTTTTATGTTACCTCTGTTTTTTAGAAATAGTAAAGAACGGAAGCAACAATGGCAGTCATAAAACAAGCGATGGTTCCACCAACCATGGCTTTGAAACCTAACTCTGTTAACTCTTGTCGTTTATTGGGAGCCAGGGCACTAATGCCTCCAATTTGAATGCCAATGGATGCAAAATTGGAGAATCCACATAAGGCGTAAGTAACTATTATGAGGGATTTAGGATCGAGAACAATACCTTTTTCTCTTAGTAAGCCGAGGTCAGAATAAGCAACAAATTCATTTATTACCGTTTTTTGACCAAGTAGTTGTCCAACAATAACAATATCTTGCGTAGGAGTGCCAAGTAACCACGCGATGGGAGCAAAAATGAGCCCGAGAATATAGGTAAAAGTTAATCCTTCGAAACGACCGGAGGTAGTTTCTTTTATATACTCGTTAACCCCCAGCCATTTGCCTGGGAATTGTAAAATAAAATCATTTAACATATATACCAAAGCTGTAAAAACCAGTAACATTGCACCTACATTAATGGCTAATTTTAATCCGTCGGTAGTACCTCTTGAAATGGCATCTAATAGGTTATTTCCATTATCCTCAATAACTTCAAGATTCGCTTCTGCACTTTTTTCTACCGTTTCGGGGACAATTAGCTTAGCGGCAACAATAGCAGCTGGCGCAGAAATGATAGATGCCGTTAATAAATGTTTTGCAAAGAACAGTTGTTGTACCGGATCATCTCCTCCCAAGAAGCCTACATAAGCCGCAAATACACCTCCCGCAATGGTGGCCATTCCCCCTGTCATCAAACACATCAGTTCTGATCTGGTAAAACTACTAATGTATGGTTTTACCACCAATGGGGCTTCCGTTTGACCAACAAATATGTTAGCCGCTGCCGCTAAACTCTCAGGGCCTGTTACACCAAGGGTTTTTTTCATAATAATGGCCAACACATATATAATCTTTTGTAAAATGCCAAAATAATATAATATGGAGGAAACCGCTGAGAAAAATACGATGGTTGGTAAAACCTGAAAGGCAAAAATATATCCAAAAGATTTTGTATCTGAGACTAAATTTCCAAAAAGAAAAGTCGCTCCTTCTTCAGAAAATTTTAAAATTACCTGAAAAAAACCAGCAGCATAGTCAAATCCTTTGTTAATAAAAGGCACCTTCAAAACTAAAATGGCCAAAACAAATTGCAATAAAATGCCTAAAAATATGGTTCGCCACGCAATTGATTTCTTGTGTGAACTCATCAAATAACCAATACCTATAAGTACTGCCATGCCTAGTGTAGCACGTGAAATGGTAAGAAGTAAATCCATTAATTCCTTTTTTATTGCATAAAACTAAGCAAAGAGTGGCGGATTAACTATTTTTGGGAAAACAAATCGCGTGCAACCATATATTATTGGAATTACAGGAGGTAGTGGATCTGGAAAAACCAGTTTTATTCTACATTTAAAGAAGAATTTTACGCCTGATCAGGTTTGTTTTATTTCTCAGGATGATTATTATAAACCGAGAGAATTTCAAGACCTGGATAAACAAGGTATTTCTAATTTTGATTTGCCTCAATCTATTTTCAAGGATGAATTATATGCAGATATTTGTTCATTGAAGGCGGGTAAAACCATTATTAGGGAAGAATATACCTTTAATAATAAAGAGCTTACGCCTAAATTGCTTCATTTCAATCCCGCGCCCATTATTATTGTAGAAGGCCTTTTTATTCTTTATTTTGAGGAGATTAGAAAAATTCTCGACCTTTCTTTATTTGTTCAGGCAAAAGATAATCTAAAAGTTATCCGACGTATCCGAAGGGATCAAACAGAAAGAAATTATCCTATTGATGATGTATTATATCGTTATGAAAACCATGTAATGCCTGCCTACGAAAAGTATATTAAACCTTTTGCAGACGATGTCGATATTATTATTAACAATAACAAGCATTTCGATCAGGCATTACAGGTGGTGAAGGGGTTTATAACCAGCTATCTGCCACGATGACGATTATCTGTTCGCAACGCCTAATTCTTTTAGTTTTTTTGCCAGTTTTTTGGGATTGGAAACATAAGATTCCAAATTATATAGCCTTACTTTTCTAAAAGCAATGGGGTGACTTTCGCTTTGTAAGGAAATATATCCACCTTTGATTAATTCCCCGTCTTTCTTTTCAGCGGGGTTATGTCGATTTACAGTGCCACCACCAAATTGTGGTTTTTGATAGGAAAGTACCATTTCATCATTGGCAAAATGCTGAATGATAGAATCACCCAGCACTAAAAACTTAGCATTTACCCATTGGTCTCCATGATAGGTTTTGGAGGTGGAGTTAATACAGTGTTGGGTTACCAATTTATCTTTCATAACTACATTGGTACCAGGCGTACATAAATTACAGGTAGTACGGTTGTTTTTTCCATCACCGCCTAAAAATTGGGCCTCAATAGAAATAGGGAAATCTTGATCTTTGGTCATGGTGAGTGGAGATTGGCCATGAAGCATTACGCCACTGTTTCTCCATGCCCAACCTTCTCCTTTGGGTGCCTGTTCACCAAAAAACTTATAATCAATGTCAATCAAATAATAGTTAAATGGTTTTTCATAGAAAATATGTCCGTACTGAAAATCAAAAGTAGTATAGTTTTCATAAGAAACTTGCAGTTCTCCGTCTCGTACTCTAAAGGTTTCGCCATAATTATCACCTGTTTCATGTTTGGCAATTTTGACAATCCATCCATCGAGGTTCTTTCCGTTGAACAAATCAATCCATCCATCATTTTTTTTAAAATTATGGGACATACCCATAATCAGGCAAACCCCCAGAAACAAAAAACCTACATTCCATAAAGTTTTGTACATTTTCATCAGCTTTTTTTATTTCTAAGATACCCTTTTTTTGTTATTTTTTTACGTTTGACACATAAATCCATTTGCCTTCAGTATTGGCAGTAATAGAATGGTTATACATATCTGATACGTTGGCAGCAGGAAAATAATAACGGCCCTGAAAAGTGGCATTTAGTTTTACAGTAAACTTTTTGACCTCTTTTTCCTGTAAACTAAAAAAGTAAGAGGTTCTATCTGTTTTGATATCTAAATAATCATAATTTATACCTGATTGATTATTAAAATCAGTGATTCTTTCATTAATGATTTCCCAACCTGAGGGAAACACCTGAGTTAAACCGAGATCTTGATAATGGTAGGGATTTTCTCCCGAATGTTTTACCGTGATTTCAGCAGTAAAATCCTCACCCTGAGGTATCTGTGCCGGATCTAATTTTTTACCATTTAAAGACTTAAAATCTATACTCAGTAAAATTCCTTTTTTTGAGGCTACCACTTTTCCCAGTTCCTCCTGACCAGATTGTACCCATTGAAAGAATAAGGTAGATTTGCCCGTATTTTTAATTTGCACTTTTTGCTTGCCTGAAAAATCTTGAAACTGTGTGAAACTTGTGGCTTCATCGTGTTGGACATCCACCCATTTTCCATTTGTTTCCTTTGAATTAAATCTAAATTTGGTTGGTTCCCCCGCTTTTTGGTTTCCAAGATATTTACTTAGCGCTAATAATGCATAAGCAGTAGAATGGGTTGAATACCAGTTATTTGATGACAAATCTTTTCCCAATTGCAAGGCAAGGTTAGCTGAAACCGTCTTATTACCCGAAAGCAGATAAGATTCTAATAATTGCGCTTTATCTCTTACATCGGAGCCATAAGAATTATAATAGCCAATGGCGGTTTGCTGCTTTTGTTTACTATTTAAAATTTTGATGGCTATATCTTTATTGCCTGCAAGGGCATAAGCGCCAGCCAGCCTATTGGCAGCGGATAAATAAAGTGACTTTGTTTCTCTCATTTGATTCATTGCACCTTTCTCGGCCTTTCCTGCCAACGCTAAGGTATAAAGTCTATATGCCTGATTCATTTGCGACGTTTCAGCAGATGCCCAGGCCTCATTTATATTTAACCCTTTTACGAGCTTCACTTGAAATTTTTCCCATTTCTTAAGCATATTTGCGGGAACGATAAAGCCGGCTGTTTTGGCCTCTAATAAAAATTGCCCAGTATAACTGGTAACCCATTCATCAAATTGATAGTTTCCCGGCCAGTAGGAGAAACCACCTGAAGATAATTGAAATTTATTCATTTGCTGTATGGCAGATTGAATATGTTTTTGTCTTAGTTTATCCTGATAAGGTGTCAGTTTAACCCATTGGTCGAGGTATAATTGAGAAAATGCGGCGGAAACAGTTTGTTCTAAACACCCGTAAGGGTAAGTTAATAAAAAGGAAAGTCTTTTCTGCAAGCCTATATTTGACAGACTTGAGGTTTCCAGTATAATTTCTCTCGTACCTTTTTGTCCAAAACTTTCCAAGTCTTCTGTCCACATTTCACCCGGTTTGAGAACCTTTGATTTGATGCGATAGGTGATAGGATTAGGATTTCGAACGGGTATTTCAATCATTTGAAAGGCAGAACCCTGTGCACTTGAAATTTTAATCTTTATTTTTGCCAGGCCTGTTTTATTGCCTGCCTTAAAGGATATTTGAGAAAGTTTTTCTTTTAGACCCTGCATATTTATAGTAACAACCGGGGTGTTATTTTTAAGTATTCCTGCCTCGTCCTCAGCGGTGATAACTACTTTACCTATATTATTTTGGGTACTAAATATGTTTATGGGTAATGAAAATTCGTCCCCTGGCGCAAGGGTTTTTGGTGCAGATGCAAAAAGCATAAGCGGGCTTTTTACGGGTACTAATTTTTCAGCCGAACCAAAAGAAGCTTCATTTTTAGCTACAACCATAATTCTTACAGCGCCCATGTAATTGGGTAAGGTAAGGGTATGATTTACTTTTTCTCCTTTTTTCAATGTAAAGGGACCAAGGCTGAAAACAACGGAATTAAATTGGGTACCCGTATTATTTAACGCATCTGATTGATAATTTTCGTCACCACCAACGGCTAATAAATTCCCAAAATCAGTGACGTAGGTACCTAAGACTTTGTTGTAAATGTCCCAGGTTCTTATGCCTAACCCTATCTTTGAATAAAAAGAGGCATGAGGGTCGGGGGTTTTAAATCGGGTGATTCCCAATAAGCCTTCATCTACAACAGATAAGGTATAGGTCATTGCCTTTCCAGATTCCTCTGAAATGGCCATAGATATTTTTTCACCGGGTTTGAAACTTTCTTTTGTTAGGATTTTAGGTTTCAGTATGGACGATGGATCTTCAACCTGAATGGGACAAATGCCGAACATCCTTATAGGCAAATCATTTTTAACCGTTTTATATGATTGTATAAATGACACGTAGGCATATACATTAGGCGCCATGTCTTTATTTACAGGAATAGATAGGGTGTTTGTTCCCTTTTTTGTTTTTAGCCTGATGGATTGTAAAACGCTGCTTCCATTTTCTATGGTTACGATAGCCGTTCCTTCACTGGAACCTGGAAATGATAAAATGGCTTTTTCACCAGGTTTGTATTTACTTTTATCTGTTTTAACAGGCATCAACGAAAGAAGGTTCTTTTCATTTAAATCACTTGCCCCATCGGGGTATCCCGAGTGAATGTATTGAGCAGATCTGTGTCCAGAGGAAACATCTTCTGCCAAAAGTAAATATCTTCCCCATTCATTAATAGTTAATTTCCATGTAGCAATACCTTTTGAATCGGTAGTTAACATGATTTCTTTAACCGTTTCCTTTGCCGTTTCTGTATTAAAATCAGCATTTTTGTACTGATTATTATCCCACCACCAATACCAATCTGTTTTAAATAAACTGACACTAATTTGTTTGTTTTTCAATGGATTTCCCTCGTTATCGGCTATGGCAAACCTTAAAATGGATGGTTTATTTTCAGCTAAAACGGGTTCTCCCCAATTATTTAAGGGTATTTCAATACCCACATAAGAAGAAAATGGATGATAAGTTATCTTTTCAATGGTTGTACTGAAATCGCCTGAAGGTTCAAAAACTCTTGTTTGAAATAAGGCGGTTAATTTGCCTGAAACATCTGGATTTTCTGATATTTTAAGAGAAAAAGCACCTGTACCTAAAGTGCTCAATGGTCCGTTAAAAACAGTTTTAGCATCCGAGGAATTATTTTTAAAAAACTCATTACCAAACGTAAAAGATGGGAAGGTATTAAAGACGGTTGCCTCATCTTTTAACTTGAGTTCTACAACGGCTTTACATTCAGAGGCTGGGATACCTGTCAACCAGTTTGCTTTTATTTGCGCTTTAAATGGCTCTTGGTTTTTTTTCAATAATGTATAATCAAAAACCAAGGTCGATTTTAATCTATTAGGTTTAATGGACTCTATTTTGAACGATTTTTCGAAAGTATTGGCTCCAGCTTTGATACTTATTCGCCAAGTGCCTGTCTGATCGTTGACTTGGGTAGAGAGAGACAGTGGGTAAATGCCATTTATTTGTTTGTTGGTAACTCTCTTCTCATAAAGCTGACCTTTAGCATCAAAAAGCTCCATAGTTATAGGATATTCTTTAGGTAAAGTAGCTTTTTTGTCGAGCAACATGAAGTTAAAAAACAAGCTATCTCCTGGTTTCCAAATATTTCTTTCAGCATAAATAAAACCTCTTACATCCCCTTTAACTTGTTCTCCAGAAATATCAAAACGACTTAAATTCAGAGCATCCTCCTCTTTTAATCTTAAATATCCTTTGTTTTTACCAGAATGAGCCACCACAACCGCTGGATTTTCATTCTTCACATTGATTTTTGCTATGCCGTCCTGGTCTGTTTTCACTTGGGATATCAGGTCATTAGCCTCATTATAAACATCAATGGTAATATTTCCTACAGGGTTAGTAGTCATTAAATCTGATACAGAGACCCATACTAAAGCATCGGAACCTCGTTTTGCAGTGATGCCATAATTTGAAACTAAAAGATTTCCAGACACAAAACGATCTGAATTATAAAATTCAGGAAAACACGGATTTTCACGATTAGCCCAGGTATAATTTTCATTATAGGGTATTCCTCCAAAAAAATTATCCATGATACTTGTCCTGTTTCCGCTTTCATCCTTGAAATAAATTTGGTCTGACTGTGCATTTTCAATGTCTATGGATGACTGATCCACACAGGGATTAATGGCATATTCTTGTCTAAATCCAATTCTCACCTGATAAATGGCTCCAGGATCTGTTTTAATTAAATCATTTAAATCCAGGTAAAATTCTTTCCATTCCATGCCATCCTTTAAAGGATTGACATGATGTAGGGTTATTGTTTTTTGCTTAATAATTTTTCCAACCCTATACATATTATAATTTGCTTCATTAAGGTCATTATCCTTTAAAAGCGAGACAATATTATGGCTGCCAACTTTGAATATTTCTACATCTACGGCGGAAAGTCCTATCGCATTGAATGGAAATAAAACGCCTTTAGTATTAGGAACAATGGCTCCGGTACCCGATAAAGTAACCGCGGGAAAGGAAGGATTGATATAAAAATTCTCTTGTATTAATTTGTTTAGGGTGTTTCCATTGGATGATTTTATCCCTTTCAAAACTTTAAGTACGTAGTTTCCTGGGGAAATATTTTCAGGGAAAATTCGAATAGTGTTTTGTTCAATCAAATAGGGTAGGGAACCGGAATATCCTTCTATATCAATAAATCCTTCCAGATCTTGATTGGCATCTAAAAGTTCAGAAAATTCGACTCTTATTCCTTCAGTTAAGTTGTTTACAGGACTAACTTTGATCATCGTAAAAATACCAATTGCAGGGACAGTATAGGTTATTTCATAATCTTCCGGTGCACCTATTTTTTCACCGAGTAGATTTATTTTTATATCTTGTTGTTTTTCAGTTCTTTGAATGTTTGCTAAAGAAAATATATGCGTTTTATCATTCAAGTCGTTTTCCCAAACGATATCTACTAATTTTCCATCTATTTTGGCCTCCAAACAAGTTGTTAACTCTTTCTTGGAAACTATATCTTCTGTAAAAATAGATCCTGAAAAGGTGATTTTGTTTTCGTCTTGATTATCAAATATTTTAAGTCCTTCAATGGTTACTCCCAAATGTTGTTCTCTTGTGGCAAAACTAAAACTGAAGGTATCGTAGGGCGCTTTGGCATCTTTAATTAGACTTGCAATATCTAAAGTAACTTTATAATTTTGAGCCGGAGGAATAGGTTTTGAAGGTACAAAAACGAGCGTATTTTTGTTTTTCCAATAAACTTTTCCTTCAATTTTTGGAGAAAAGGTTAAAGATGAAGCTTCTACCTCTATGCCAGCTTCAGCTCCGGGTATATTAGTTGAAGCAAAAACGATTTGTATATCTGACTGAGTGGAAATAATCCCAGAGGTATAACTAACTAGGTAAGGATTGTCAACGGTTAACGTATTTATGATAATTTTGTCTTCCTTTTTACAAGAAGTTTCGAAAAAACAGAGAAAAATAAAACCGAAAACGGTGAATAAAAAGTTTAAATTTGTTTTCATAAATAGGTTTTTACATTGAAATAACTATGAACTAAAATTACATACTAAATGCGCGTTTTACCTCTTTTTCCGCTTCAACTAGTCGTTTTTCCTAACGAAAAAGTGAATCTACATATTTTTGAACCACGATACAAAAAATTAATAAGACATTGTGAAGAGAACAGTGAGAATTTTGGAATTATACCTTATATCAAAGGAAAAATTATAGACGCTGGTACAGAATTGGAACTTTTATCTATTTATAATCTTGAATTAGACGGTTCCTGCGATGTTGAACTCTTAGGAAAAAGAGTCTTTCATGTGGTGGATTTTAATTACCCGGTGAAGCAAGATGATTATTTAAACGGTAAAATTGAATTTCTACCTAGTATTCCAACATCAGAGCTTCAATTTCAGACCTTACTTTTATCCAAATTGAACCAATTATTTGATTTATTAGAAATTAAGAAAAAACTTCCTGTTGATCCTGAAGAATTATTTTCTTTTGATTTTGCACATTATGTTGGTTTGAGCATTCATCAGGAATTGGAATTGATTCAAATTCCAGTAGAAAATGAAAGATTAAAGTATCTGATTAAACACTTGAATCTTTTCATTCCTCATGTGTTAGAAGTGAATAACATCAAAGAAAAAGCCAAATTAAATGGGCATATAAAATATTTGAAGCCCCCAACATTCTAAATAAAAAACATACAGGCGAAAGGAAGGTTTTTGGACCCTCTTAAAAGCAGGATTAAGACAGCCTTTGTGGTTCGGTAATCCCCTTGTTCCTATATGGAAACCATTGTTATTGGCTGAGGCCCGCCCTTGTCACTCCGAGTCCGGTCTTAATTTATTAAAAATGTAGAGTCAAAAACGTGGGTCGCCTGTATGAGCGGCAAATCTATTTCCTTTTTATTTCAAATACAAATTTTTTTATCATTTACTGCCAAATCGTAGAAGAGTAGAAATGATATGGGAATGTGCACCATTTCCTATGCCGGGATCGTTAAAGCCGTAGTCAATTTGTATGCTCCTTGTCTTAAATCCTGCACCAAAAGCGGGTCTGGCTGCCCATGTTTTTTGATTGTTTCCAACGGGAAAAAATTGAAACTGATTAGCACCAAATCGTAAAAATACTTTGGAAATGAAGTTGATTTCACAGCCTAAAGCGGGATCTATACTTAATTTGTCAGTAGAAAAAAGAGTATTTCGTCTTCCGTCTGTTTGAATATAAAAATCTAATTCAGGGCTTATCCCAATTTTGTTAAATCGCTTTAGGAAAGAGGCGCCTACAACAATTTGTGGATTCGTAATCTCTAGTCTTTCCGAAGGTAGATCGTTACCAGTTACACCTAAAATATTTTTTTCTTCTTCAGAAAATGAGAATCGCCAGACATTAAAAGTAGAGGTTATGTCTCTGAACATTATGCCTGCCTTAACATTGTTTTTATGGTACTGTACCCCGGCATCTAATCCAAAGCCCCAGGAATTAGCAAATTTTCCAATATTTCTATGAATGATTTTGGCATTTAAACCCATTGATAGGGGATTTAATCCTGCGTTCTTTCCTATTTTTTTACTGTAGGAGAAAAGAAAAGCATAGTCTGAGGCGGAAAAAGAACTTAAATTATCAAAATTGACGGTCCCGTCTTCATTGTAAAGGGATAAAGTATTGGGAATATCATCTACCCCAAATCTAATAAGAGATAGGGCAATTCTTTGCTTTTCATTTTTGCCGGGTAGTGTTACACCCAAATAATCATATTTTCCAATACCGCCAAACCATTCACTGTGCATGGCAGAAATTTCCCATTGAGTATGGTTATTTCTAACTATTCCCGCTGGATTCCAATAAGCAGCATTAGTATTATCGGTGGAAGCAACACATGCGTAAGCTAATCCCTGACCGGCAGCACCCACACCAATTTGTAAAAAGGCATTACTATATTTTTGTGCGAATACCTTATTATGATAAAAAAGGCTTGCCATCAAAAAAAAGAATACCCCCAATTTATTTAAGTTCTTTATCATTTCTTTTATTACATTTTATTTCAGCATTGTATTCAATGGTGAATTTTTGCTTAATCACTCTGTTTATCATTATTCCAGCATTTAATTCGAATCCTATGAGTATGGATAGAGTGTTCAATTGTATCCATAACATCAGGACAATAATAGTTCCAATAGAGCCGTACAGTTCGTTATAGGTATTAAATTGGTTTACATAGTAGGAAAAAACGATGGAGCTTCCCAAACAAAGTAAAGTGGCTAAAGCGGAACCGGGAGTAAAAAACAGAAATTTTTGTTTGGTCGCAGCCCCAAATTTATATATGAGGGAAATAGATGAATAAAATAAGGCTATGATAACTCCCCAACGACTGAGGTTCAATAGGAAGGCAAGTATTTTTCCAACTTTTATATATTGAATGAGTAGGGTGGTCAGCCAACTACCCATGATAACCAATACGACGGAGATAATAACGAGCGCTCCTATGATAAAGGTAAGCAAAACAGCATTTAATCTTTTTTTAAACATGTTCCATTGCAAAAAGGAGGGCATTTCGTCTTTTTCAAATCCTCTTATGAGCGCTAAGATACCATTAGAAGCAAAGAAAATAGCGGACAAAAATCCAAAAGAAAATAATCCAATTCTAGGTTGGGTGGTGATGTCTTCAATAAAATTAAACAATCTGTCTCCTGCATTACCAGGCATAATTTTTTGGATTTCTTCTTGTAAGTAGGCATCAAAGGAATAGTCAGCAGGCAGAAATCCTAAAATAGATTCTTTTAAAAAAGGGGTTAGTGTAAATAAAGCGATGAGCGAGGGAAACAAGGCAAGAAAAAAACTAAAAGAAACGGCATTCGCCCGAATCATTAGATCAAACCGTTGAAATTCTTTTAATGAAAAACTAATTACGTCCCAAATAGGTACTTTGAAGAAACCTGGAAAAGAAACTTTCTTTGCCCATGGTTTTATCGATGTCCAATACCCTTTTAGACTTTGTCTCATCTTATAAATAAAAGTAATTTTAAAAAAAAGGTTGTAACACATCCAATAAAACGGCAGGAGCATTCACCGCTTTTTCCGTGTGCCTATCGAGGAAACACAGTCTGACTCTGCCTCCATTCACTATTTTCCCTGCCTCATTTCTAATTTCCATATTGAAAACAATGTCCTTTGAAGGTAGTTTTCTAAGCGTTGTTTCTATGGTAAGTAAATCATCGTAACGTGCGGGACGAACATAACGGCATTCCAAATGTAAAACTGGCATAAAAGTTCCATGATCTTCTTCTAAATTTTTATAGGTTATCCCTAAACTTCTAAGCATTTCAACTCTGCCAATTTCGTAATATTGGGCATAGTTTCCATAATAAAGATAACCCATTTGGTCTGTTTCACCGTAGCGAACTCTTTTTTGAAAGGTGTGTACATACATTAGTTTATGTTTGAACGGTGAATTGGACAAGTCATACAATGAGAACCACCTCTGGCTCTGGATAACTCACTGGAAGGCAGAGTAATTATGGTGTTTTCAACATCCCTGACACTGAGTGTTCCCTCTTCCATTTGTTGAAGGAATTGATTGGCTGGTAGAATATTGTACCCATGAGCAATGAGGGTTTGTTCCGTTTTAGGATTTCTATCATAAGCTAAAGCAACGCCGGGTTTTAGGGCTACTAAATTACAGCCATCCGTCCATTGTTCCCGTTCCTGATAAGGAGAGACACCGCCCCCTGAATAAATAAAAACAACTTGCTCATCTATTTCTGAACGCCAGAATTCAGCCAGTGAATAAAATTCTTTTTTGCTACCATCGTGAGAATAAACGGTAACAGCAACGCCCGATCCTTCTACTACCAGCGGTTTATAGGCAATAACATGATGGCTGTTTATTTGGGTAAACAAAGTATCAATATGCATGAACGAGCGATCATTTGGAATGCTGACCTTCACCACGTTTTTTACTACCTTTTTCTCAAAGAGCACTTTTCGCAATGACTCAATACCATAAGCATTACTTCGTTCGCTACAGCCGATAAGTAAATAATCAGGATGAATCATCATGACGTCACCCCCTTCAATGTGGGCAGATTCTCCCTGTCTTGACGGGGGAAACAGATCAATAATATTTAAATTAATGATTTTTTCCTGTTTTCTAAGTTCATCAAATAATGGATGTACACCAAAAATAAATCTAGATAAATAATTCTCTCTATGTCTTGCCTCCTTTGCAGCTTTGGTTATGAGCACGTGGTTATTTATGGTCACCGCAATATCCCGGGTAAAAATAAAATTTGGAACAGGGTCAAATAAAATATGGTCTTCGTCCTCGACATAACCTGTGATGAGCACTTCTTTTAGGGTATCGTTTGGCATCTTCTTCAAAAGATGCAACATAGAAGTGGGGAGTTCTTCGTGTTGTACCACCCATTCGATCAACTTATTTTTTTCAATTTCATTGATAGAAAGTGAAGTTAATAGTAAATCTTCAACCTCTAAAACATTTTCCGGACCTACAAACGCATGTAAAACCTTCCTAAAAATGTCGTGTTCTTTTTGCATTAATGGCAAATGAACAATGTCATCAAACAGCAGTTCAGCCGAACGTTTGGGTGATATTCTACTTATTCCTTCGTCGGGACGATGTATAATTACTTTTTTTAACTCGCCTATTTCATTCGATACTTGAACTTGCTGGATCATTTTAGATTTATTTTAAAAAACAAATTTAACCTTTAAACCGCAATATACCTTTATTAAGTACTTGAAGTTTTCTTTCTTTTTAACTAAATTGCACGCTTTACCCTCATTTAATTTCCAATATGGATAACAATCAAGATATTTCTGTACTTTCTGCATCACAGTCCTTCTGGCGGAAACCAGAGGGAGTTACCGGATTAATATTTCTTATTGGTGTTTTAGCTGGATTAGGTTTTTTAACCTTCGTTTTCTTACCTGCTCTCATTGGTTTTCTTACTCAGCCAATTCCCTTAACATTGCTGGTTTTATTAACGATGGTTACAGCTTATGCACTTATAGACCCTTCTACCAGAAAGTCAGTATGGTTCATCTATAAAAATACCATGCGCTGGATAACCAGTTTTTTTGTTAAAATTGATCCCATAAGTATTTTGAATAAATATTTGGCTGAGTTGAGTGCTAATCTGGATAATTTAAAGAAACAGTCTGCAAAGTTGAGAGGGCAAATGCACAAAATGAAAGAGCTGATTCATAATAATGAATTACTCATTAAGCAAAATTTGGCAGAAGCGCAAACCGCCCGATTGAATGATCAACAAACCGATTTAATTGTTAAATCGAGGAAAGCTGGTCGTTTACAGGAATCAAATTTACGTTTGGAGGCTCTTTATCAGAAAATGGTGGTTCTTTATCAGATTTTAACCAGAATGTTTGATAATTCTACCATTTTATACGAAGACATTAATGATCAGATTTTAATTAAAGAACAAGAACAAAAGGCGGTTCATGCAACCCATAATGCCATGCAGTCGGCTAGAAGTATTATCAAAGGTAATCCAGACAAAAGAGCTTTATTTGATACTGCTATGGAAGCTGTCGCTGAGGATGTGGGTAACAAAATGGGCGAATTAGAGCGTTTTATGCATGCATCAAATAATTTCATGAATGCCATAGATTTGCAAAATGGTGTTTTTGAAGAATCTGGTCTCAAGCTATTGGAGGAGTGGGAAAAAGAAGCGGGAACCCTTATTTTGGGAAAACAAAATGATCAATTATTAAAACCTGAAATATTGTCTCAAACGAATCAATATGATAAACTTTTTGATTAACATGAATATCAAGACTACCTTATTTTTTCTCTTATTCGCTTGTATAAATGTAAACGCACAGCATACGGGACTATCTGCTACCGAAAAAGGGGTTGTACAACACATAGATAAAAATAAAGCACAATATGAAAAGACTTCCTTAGCTATCTGGGAGTTAGCTGAATTGGGTTTTCAAGAAGATAAAAGTACGTTGTTACTTCAAAATTTACTAAAAGATAATGGTTTCAAGGTAGAATCGGGTCAAGAGGGTATGTCCACCGCTTTTATTGCAGAATTCGGTGAAGGAAAACCTGTCATTGGTTTTTTGGCAGAATATGACGCATTACCAGGATTGTCTCAGAAAGTATCTGCAAATATGGAGCCTTTAGAGGAAAGGGCGCCTGGTCATGCTTGCGGACACCACCTTTTTGGAACAGGTTCCGCTGCAGCAGCTATCGCTTTGAAAGATTGGATGATTAAAGAGAAGATTAAAGGTACTATTAGGGTCTATGGAACGCCTGCTGAAGAAGGTGGAGGCGGTAAGGTTTTTATGGCAAGAGGTGGTTTATTAGACGATGTCGATGCGGTGCTTACCTGGCACCCTGCCAGTAGAAATGATGCGAGTGCAGAATCTTCTTTAGCGATTGTTTCCGCAAAATTCACTTTCAAAGGTGTTTCCGCTCACGCTGCTATGGCACCATGGAGAGGTAGAAGTGCGCTCGATGGGGTGGAGGCTATGAACGATATGGTAAATATGATGAGGGAACATGTCGAACCCGACGCAAGGATCCATTACGCGATTACCAATGGTTCTATGGCTCCCAATGTGGTTCCTGCAAAAGCTGAGGTTTATTATATTGTGCGCCATCCTGAAGTGAAAGAGGTGATTCGGCTGTTTGAAAGGGTGAAAAAATGTGCACAAGGTGCAGCAATAGGTACCGAAACTGAGGTGTCAGAGGAAATTGTCTCCGGTTATTATAATATTTTGATAAATGAGACTTTGTCAAATCTGATGTTTAATAAGTTATCTAAAATTGGTGGGGTTGCTTATTCCCCCCAGGAAAGAGCCTTCGCAGAAGAATTGATAAGTTCTTTTCCTCCAGCCGATTATAAACCTGAAGATGCTTTGAAAATAGAGAAATTTAGAGTAGAAGAAAGAGGAGGACCCGCTTCTTCCGATGTCGGGGATGTTAGTTGGGTAACGCCCACTGCCTCTATAGCCGCAGCAACCTGGGTGCCAGGTACCGTCGCTCATAGTTGGCAGGCAGTAGCTTCAGGTGGTTCGTCCATTGGGGTGAATGGTATGCTGGTGGCTGCAAAAACCATGGCTATTTCTGCTATGGAACTTTTTACAAATCCTGATATGCTCCAAAAAGCTAAAGAGGAAAAATTAAAAAGGACTGGAGCAGATTTTAAATATAAATCACTGGTAGGTGATAGATTACCTCCATTTAATTTTATGAGT
>JBILDL010000206.1:0-5013 GCA_044352635.1 Saprospiraceae bacterium
GAAATACAATTCCATCCTCCAAAAAGCTCTGACTGCAAAGGGAAAAATATTTTTTGAGTAAAAAAATTAAAATGGATTTCAAATCACAATGAATGCATAGGAAAATATTGGTCAAATGCTCCGCTAACTTATGGGAGTTATAAATCTTTTGTTGGCGAAATTCAGGTTGGTAAAATAGATATAGACTCCGGAATAGGCAACCGGAATAATTGCAAAGAATTATTTAGGTGAACAAGTATTTCAATGCACTACTTTAAGCCATTTAACACGAAATTCAATTCTTCAATGTTTATCATTTCACATTCTCAATAATCACATTGTTTTTTATCCTCTATTTTGCATTCAGGGCAGAAACAACTCTTTCTTTAAGTCATTAAATTATGTTATGGTGCAAATTATTTTTTTTAACTTTTTTTATAATATCTAGCTAATAATTTTGTAACATAAAATATTGGGGTTTAAAAATGAATTTAAAACCTTGTACTATTTTATTCAATAAGAGGCACATTTCGAATATTATTATGTTTTAAAAATACTAATTGCGTGGAGAAGATATTAGTGATTGGTGCAGGTGGACAACTAGGAACAGAACTTACTAGGGCTTTAGTTAATACTTACGGGACCAATGCAGTCATTGCAACAGATTTACAGGAACAGGTAAAATCAAAATTTGATTACTGCACTTTTAAAATTTTGAATATACTGAATAAGGAAGCTACAGCCAGTTTGATAAAGGAAGAGAAGATTACCCAGGTATATCATTTAGCTGCAATGCTTTCTGCAAATGGAGAGAAAAATCCAATATTAGCTTGGGATATCAACATGAGTGGATTATTGAATGTGTTAGAACTAGCAAGAGAATTCAAGATAAATAAAATCTTCTGGCCTAGTTCAATTGCTGTTTTCGGGCCGGATTCGCCTAAAAAAAATACACCTCAAAATGCTTTTAAAAACCCAACCACCGTTTATGGTATTTCAAAATTAGCTGGCGAACATTGGTGTGAATACTATTTCAATAAATATGGAGTAGATGTGAGAAGTTTAAGATATCCTGGACTCATAGGGTATAAATCAATGGCAGGTGGTGGCACTACCGATTATGCAGTAGATATTTTTTTTAAAGCTGTAAAAGAAGAGAAATATACTTGTTTTTTAAAAGCAGATACTTATTTACCCATGATGTTCATGGATGATGCCGTAAATGCAACCTTGAAATTAATGGCAGCTCCCTCTTCAAATATAAAAATTAGAAGTAGCTATAATTTATCTGGAATGAGTTTTTCTCCTCAAGAAATTTTTGAATGTATTAAATTACACTTACCAAATTTCACCATAAAATACGAGCCCGACTTCAGACAAAAAATTGCAGAAACCTGGCCTTCAAGTATTAATGACGCCTGTGCTGAAAGAGATTGGGGCTGGAAAGCTCAATTTGATATTTCTAAAATGACTTCTGAAATATTAACTAAATTGCCTTTATATATTAACTAAAATATCAACCAAACAGATTATGTACGAACAATTTAAGCCTTTCATTACTAAAGAAATTGATGCCATAAAGGAAGCAGGATTATTCAAAAAAGAACGTGTTATTACCTCACCACAATCGGCAGAAATTACCATTGAGGGCGGTCAAAAAGTATATAATTTTTGTGCCAACAACTATTTAGGGCTTTCTTCGCATCCAGAGGTAATTCAAGCAGCAAAAGACGCAATAGATACCCATGGATTTGGCATGTCATCGGTGCGTTTTATTTGTGGCACTCAGGATATTCATAAAACCTTAGAACAAAAAATTTCTACCTTTTTAGGAACCGAAGATACTATTTTATACGCGGCCGCCTTTGATGCTAACGGTGGTATATTTGAGCCATTATTAGGAGAAAAAGATGCCATTATTTCAGATGCATTGAACCACGCCTCCATTATTGATGGAATTAGATTATGTAAATCAATGCGTTTTCGATATGAACATAATTCAATGGAAGATTTAGAGGCAAAATTAAAACAAGCCATTGCAGAAGGGGCTCAACAAAAATTGATTGTAACAGATAGCGTATTTTCAATGGATGGCACCATTGCTCAATTAGATAAAATTGTTGCATTGGCCGAGAAATATGAGGCTTTAATTATGATTGATGAGTGTCACTCTTCAGGCTTTATTGGCAAAACAGGTAGAGGGGTTCACGAATTAAAAGGGGTAATGGGAAAAATTGATATCATCACAGGTACTTTAGGAAAAGCCTTGGGTGGTGCTTCAGGTGGATTTACATCAGGTCGAAAGGAAATAATAGACTTATTGAGACAAAGATCCAGACCCTATTTATTTTCAAATACCTTAGCACCCTCTATTGCAGGGGCATCTATTGCTGTCTTTGATTTATTATCAAAAACTACGGCTTTGCGTGATAAACTTATGGAAAACACGAAATATTTTAGAGAGAAAATAATAGCCGCAGGTTTCGATATAAAACAGGGAGAACATCCTATCGTTCCGATTATGTTATATGACGCAGTAATTTCCCAAAAGATGGCGGAAAAACTCTTAGAAAAAGGAATATATGTAGTTGGATTTTATTTTCCGGTAGTGGCCAAAGGGCAAGCCAGAATACGTGTACAAATATCTGCAGATCATAATAAACAACAATTAGATCATGCAATTAAATCGTTTATTGATGCGGGCAAAGAACTAGGAGTTATTGAATAAAACCCACTAAAATTTGTACAAAAAAAATCATCCATTTAATAAACTGGCATTAGTCCGACCTTTTTGTTATAGGGTTAGTTTATATTTGAAGACTTAATGCTAAAGCAAAGATTAATATACTTTTAAGGAAGCCATAAACTTACCTTTTATCTCTTGTTTTAAAAAAATCCTCTATAATGTTTCGAATTCTTATCATTTTTTGCGTTTTATTTTCATTTTCCGCTAAAACAAATGGACAGTTTAAGGTCAGTGAAAATAAGCGGTTTATTTTACGAGATGGCAAGCCCTTTTTTTGGTTGGGAGACACCGCCTGGGAACTATTTCATAGGCTGAATACAGCAGAGGCAACTTATTATTTTAAAAAGAGGAGTGAACAAGGATTTACGGTAATACAAGCGGTGGCTTTGGCAGAATTAGATGGCCTTCATACGCCTAATCCCAATGGCGACCTTCCCTTACTAAACGATAACCCTAAGGAGCCCAACGAAAAGTATTTTGCTCATGTGGATCATCTAATTGATCTCGCTAAAAGCTTCGGATTGACCATTGCCCTCCTTCCTACGTGGGGCGACAAGGTCGATAAAGCTAGCTGGGGGGTAGGTCCTGAAATTTTTACTGAAACCAATATATTTGATTATGGCAAATGGATAGGTGCGCGTTATGCAAAAAAAACGAATATAATCTGGATTATAGGTGGCGATCGAAACCCAAATAATGAAAATCAAATTGAAGTGTGGAATGCCTTAGCCAAAGGCGTTAGGGAGGGCGCAGGAGGGAATGATCAGGTACTTATGAGTTTTCACCCGCAACCAAATGCACTCGGTTCCGCTGAGTGGTTTCATACAAGTGACTGGCTGGATTTTAATATGTTTCAAAATGGGCACTGTAGGGACCAGGAGCATTACCTGAAAATCTCCTCCTTATATAATAAACTTCCGTATAAGCCCATAATTGACGGAGAACCCTTGTATGAGGATCACCCTGTTTGTTTTAATGCGAAGGACCTGGGGACATCTAGTGCATATGACATTCGAAAATATGCGTATTTAGATTTATTTGCGGGGGCTTTTGGGCACACCTATGGTTGCCATGATGTATGGCAAATGTATGATTCAACGCGCATAGGTATTAATGGGCCGCATTTCCCTTGGAAGCAGGCCCTGGATTTACCAGGTGCCAATCAAATGAAATTTGTGCGGGATTTAATGGAATCAAAATCGGCATTAGATCGAATCCCTGATCAGTCTCTCTTAATCGAGCCTAATGAAACACCCAGTGAGCGAATTCAGGTGACAAGGGGAAACGATTATGTATTTGTTTATGCAAGTACAGGAAAACCATTTAGTCTCAAAATGGGAGTCATTCCAGGTGAAAAAGCCTTCTTTTATTGGATAAACCCAAGGAACGGCGAAAAATCAAGTAGAAGTAGCGTTTTAAATTCAGGCGTTCAAGCATTTACCCCACCATCCAAAGGCTATGGACTTGATTGGGTCATGGTATTAGAAAGAAATTAATCACTAAAACCGTAAAACCTATTAAAATTGAAATAATTCACGACTATTTCCAGTATGACTATTAAAAAAAAGAAAAGGTTTCTTTGAATAGGTAAATATGGATAAGTTACTGCAACATTACCATAATTATGCAATGGTTAGTTTATTGGAGTTTTGTATAAAGTTCTGCTTTCATTTATACCTACAAAAAGAAATCTGTCTTATTGTTTCCAATTGCAACCCTTTCCAGCGGCAGTTATTTTACAAGCATTTAAACTTTTATAAAACTAATTGTAATTTTGAATTTTTAATACAGAAATTTAAGAAATATAATCAAATACCACCTTGCATGCGGGCAGATTAGTCCTCTAGAAGGACCCCAAAGATGTCGATGTCACAAAATATATACCATATATGGGTAATTTTTAATTTATTAAAAGGTCGGTAATTAAAATGGATTTCATACTCCCTCATCTTATGATAGTTGTATCATTCGTATGAAAGGGGAACAAAATAAAAACCAATACGAAAGTGTCGGTTTTTTGTGTTCAGTATTGATCCAGGGTAGTTGTATTTTTTTCTTCAGATAAATTCCATTATTCAACTTAATTTTTTGATCTTCTGTTTGTATTATTGCTCATGAAGTGGCTAAATGTCGTCCAAATGACGCCTATTTGTCATTAATTCATTCATTAGGTAATAGCATATTTGCGAAATGGAATTTGGTAAAAGATTAAAAGAGATTAGAACGAGTTTAAATTGCTCTCAAAAAGAACTTTCAGAACAGACAGGATTAACCCTCAGAACAATTCA
>JBILDL010000207.1:0-4988 GCA_044352635.1 Saprospiraceae bacterium
TGACTACTTGCCACTTCAAAAAAAGGCTTACGACAAGTTAGTAGCTAAATACCCAAAAGATGAGTTAACCACTGCATTTGGTGAATTTATCGCTTTGAAAGAACAGGAAAATGCGGCGGCTATGTCGCAGCAACTCATACAGGTAGGTCAACCTGCCCCTGAAATCGCTTTACCTGATCCAACGGGAAAAATCCGGAAGTTATCAGACTTGAAAGGACAGGTAGTTTTACTCGATTTTTGGGCAAGCTGGTGTGGACCTTGTCGCAGAGAAAATCCAAATGTAGTAGCCGTTTATGAAAAATATAAAAACAAAGGATTTACCATATTTAGCGTAAGCTTAGACGGTTTAGATGATCGTACCATGTCGCGTTTAGAAGATCCTTCTATGGCTAGTGCCTACATAGCGCAAGGAAAACAAGCCTGGATTGATGCCATCGCTATAGATAAGTTGTCTTGGCCACATCATGTGAGTGATTTAAAAAAATGGTCCTCAGCCGCCGCCGCACTTTATGGAGTGAATTCCATACCCCGCGCCTTCATGCTTGATAAAAATGGAGTGATCGTATCTACCAGTGTTCGTGGCTCTCAAGAAATTGAGAGCACTTTAGTTAAATTACTTGAATAATGTAATTAATATTTAATTATATTTACAAAGGGAACAAAAACCAAATTTTGTATTTGACATTTAAAACCTAGTAACTGATATGAACTTTCAAATTAAAGAAACGCCAGAAATTTTCGACGTAGTTATTGTTGGTTCTGGAGCCGGTGGTGGTATGGCAGCTTATACCTTAACGAAAGCAGGCGCTAAAGTTTGCTTATTGGAAGCGGGGAGTTATTACGACCCTGCTGATCCTCAATATATTACCCAAATGAAAAATCCTTGGGAATCACCACGTCGCGGTGCTTCTAGCACAAGACCTTTTGGGGATTTTGATGCGGCTTACGGAGGTTGGCAAATTGAAGGCGAGCCTTACTCAGCAGTAAAAGGTACCGAATTTCATTGGTTCAGATCCAGAATGTTAGGAGGACGAACTAATCACTGGGGTAGAATTTCTCTTCGCTTCGGACCGAATGATTTCAAAAGAGGGTCCTTAACGGGTATTGGTGATGACTGGCCCATCGGATATGACGATTTGAAGCCTTTTTATGACAAAACGGATAAACTAATTGGTATTTTTGGTTCTGTCGAAAATATATACAATGAACCGGACGGTATTTATCTACCTCCACCACCCATGAGATTGCATGAGCATTTTATAAAGAAAGCAGGAACGAATTTAAAAATTCCTGTTATTCCATCCAGACTTTCTATTTTAACCAGACCGATTAATAACGAAAGAGGCTCCTGTTTCTATTGCAGCCAATGTAGCAGAGGTTGTAATAAATATGCAGACTTTTCTTCTTCTTCTGTATTGGTTATTCCTGCCATGAAAACAGGAAACTTAACCCTTATCAATCATGCAATGGTTCGTGAGGTACTTACTGATCAGGCGACAGGTTTGGCAACAGGGGTATCTTACGTTGACACTAAAACCATGGCAGAAGTTTCTGTTCGTGCCAAACGCGTAGTTTTAGGTGCTTCTGCCTGTGAATCGGCCCGTTTACTATTGAATTCTAAATCGGCTCGTTTCCCTCAGGGACTAGCCAATACCAGTGGTGTAATCGGTAAATATTTAAATGATTCTACAGGAGCCAGCCGAAGTGCTTTTGTTCCTTCGCTGATGAACCGGGATCGTTACAATGAAGACGGTGTAGGTGGTAGTCATATCTACTCTCCCTGGTGGTTGGATAATAATAAATTAGATTTTGCAAGAGGATATCATATTGAATATGGTGGCGGTATGGGTATGCCAGGCTACGGTTTTGGTATGGGAATGCATAATAGTAACGGAAAATATCCTTATCCAAATGGAGAAAAGTTACCCGCTGGTGGCTATGGTTCCAGATTAAGAGAAGATGTGAATCGATTCTATGGTGCACACATTGGTATGGCGGGTCGTGGTGAACCTATTCCTTTAGAAACCAATTACTGCGAAATCGATCCGGGCAAAGTGGATAAATATGGTATTCCAACCTTAAGATTTCATTACAAATGGTCTGATCATGAAATAAAGCAGGCTAAACACATGCAGGACACTTTTGAGGAACTTATCATCGAAATGGGCGGTATTCCGTTAGGTAATAAACCTGGAGCTGATACAAACTACGGTTTAGAGGCACCTGGAAAAATCATTCATGAAATTGGTACAGTTCGTATGGGCGATAATCCAAATCGTTCTGCATTGAATAAATATCAGCAGGCACATGATGTTAAAAATTTATTCGTCGTTGATGCAGGTCCATTTGTTTCTCAGGGTGATAAAAACGTAACCTGGACTATCTTAGCGTCCTCTATGCGTACTTCTGAATACATCATTGATCAAGTTAAAGCTAATAAAATCTAATTGCCATGAAACGCAGAGATCTTATAAAAAATATAACGCTTACCTCGGTAGGACTTGCTACTGCTCAGGTTTTACCCGCTCAAACAGAAAATATAGCGGCCGGTAAGCCTAAAAAGCAGAAATCTAATTATGGCAGAACACCCGATGAGATAAAAAGAGACGAGAAGCTTGCTTCAGAAACGTTTTTTACCCCAGGTGAAATGGCTGTTATTACCCGTTTATGTGATATTATCTTACCAGCTGAAGGGACTTCGCCCTCTGCCGTGCAAGTAGGCGTTCCCGCTTTCATTGAATTTATCGCTAAGGACATGCCTTATCAGCAAGTTCCGCTCAGAGGTGGTATCATGTGGTTAGAAAATTACTCGCGGAAGTTATTTGGAAAATCTTTTGTAGCTATCACCCCAGCGAATCAGATTACCATCGTTGATGCTATCGCTTATCCGGAATTGGCCACTCCCGCTGTTTCTGCAGGAGTAGCTTTTTTTAACCTTATGAGAGATTTGACATTAACAGGTTTTTACACCACAGAGGCGGGCTTTGAAGACCTTGGTTATGTAGGTAACAGACCCAATAACTGGGAAGGTCCACCAGCTGAAGTACTAAAGAAATTTAATTTTTAAGGGTATTTCAAATTTTAAGTTACAATGCGTTCTTTTGATCATGTTTTAAATTTATGGGATGATCGTAAAGAGGCATCTTATAACGAAAACCAAGTTGATCTATTCCTTTACAGGTCTAATTTACTTGGTGCAGATTTAAGGATTACTAATTTTGGTGGAGGAAATACCTCCTGTAAAACAATAGAATCTGACCCCTTAAGTGGTGAATTAAAAGAAGTTATGTGGATAAAGGGTTCCGGTGGAGATATCGGAACCCTTACCCGAAAGGGAATCGCAGGCTTGTTTATCGACCGCCTGCATTCCTTAAAAAAAATATATAAAGGGCTTCCCTTCGAGGATGAAATTGTTCCCTTATTGCAACATTGTCTCTACGACCTCGATAGTGCCGCACCGTCCATTGACACGCCGCTGCATGGACTTTTGCCTTTTCCTCACATTGATCACCTTCATCCTGATGCGCTCATAGCTATTGCCGCAGCAAAAGATGGGGAAGCTATTATGAAACAAATATGGGGTGATTCAATAGCCTGGATTCCCTGGCAAAGACCCGGTTTTGATCTTGGATTACAACTTGAAAAGTGCTACAAGGAAAATCCAGGTATTAAAGGTATTATCCTGGGCAGTCATGGTCTTTTTACCTGGGGAAATACCTCAAAGGAATGTTATTTTAATAGTCTGACAGTCATTGAAGAAGCCTCTATTTTTCTTGAAAAGGCACAGGAGAAAAAGGGAACTATTTTCGGTGGATTGAAAATAGAAAGTCCCTCTTCAACCCAAAGATTAAGTCAGGCGGCTCAATTGATGCCAATATTACGAGGGCTTTGTTCGGAAAAAAATCAAATGATAGGTCATTTTTCAGATGACCCTGCCGTGTTGGATTTTATAAACAGTAATGATTTGCCGAGACTTGCTCCTCTTGGCACTTCCTGCCCCGATCATTTTTTACGGACAAAAATAAAACCCCTGGTTTTATCTCTTGCTATTACTGAAGATTTATCAGATAGTGCTGGCATAAGAGAACGTATTAAACCAGCTTTCGAACAGTATAGAGCAGACTACGCAGCATATTATGATGCCTGTAAAAAGGCTGATAGTCCTGCAATGAGAGATGCAAATCCGGTAGTCATCATTTATCCAGGTATCGGCATTTTTACTTTTGCCAAAGATAAGCAAACTGCCAGAGTTGCGTCAGAATTTTATCAGAATGCCATTAACGTAATGCGTGGAGCGGAAGCTATTTCAAGCTACACTGCTCTTCCAAGGCAAGAGGCTTTTAATATAGAATATTGGTTGTTAGAAGAGGCAAAACTGCAACGAATGCCTGCTGAAAAACCACTTTCCCGTCGTATTGCCCTTATTACAGGGGGTGGCGGAGGTATTGGAGGCGCTATTGCTAAGAAATTGGCTGCTGAAGGAGCGCACGTTGTTATCACAGACCTGTCGGAAGAAAGATTAAAGGAGGGTATTCAATCCTTTAACAGAGATGTAGCCAGGTACTTTCCAGCAGATATAACCCAAGAAAATGATTTATTAAAATTAATAGATTTTACTTGTTTACAATTTGGCGGGGTTGATATCATTGTTCACAGTGCAGGTCTTGCCATATCGAAATCTTTGACAGATACCCTGGAATCTGATTGGGATATTTTACAAAACGTACTAGTAAAAGCGCAGTTTCAACTTTTTAAGCTAGGCGTTAATCTTATGAAAAAGCAACAATTTGGTGGAAATCTTGTGACCATTGCCAGTAAAAATGGCTTGGTTTCAGGGCCAAATAATGTGGCTTATGGAACAGCCAAAGCGGCTCAACAACACATGACCCGATTACTCGCCGCCGAATTAGCCAAAGAAAATATAAGGGTAAATACCGTCAATCCTGATGGAGTTATCGTTGGAAGTAAAATTTGGGAAGGAGAATGGG
>JBILDL010000208.1:0-4977 GCA_044352635.1 Saprospiraceae bacterium
ATATATTCTGGTGGCCTATTTTGGCATCATCATTGCATCCTTTTTCTTTGAAGTGGCAGATTTCTTCAAACTTTCGAAAAGAGAGAAATGGAAGCCGTTTTTAAGGGGAACCCTTCCATTTTTAACACTTATAAGTGTAGGTTCTTCGTTATTTCAAGGTTTTGGTTTTACCACTTCGATGAATAATTCCTCCGGCCTGTTTATAACCAATGTTATACTATTACTTTCTATAGAGATCGGGCTTTTTAGTGATCGCCTTTATGCCAAAAAGAACATCAAACCGTCGATCGTTCTGGCAGGAAGTTTTATTTTTCTCATTGTAGCTGGAACGCTTTTATTAAAATTGCCTAAAGCAACGACACAAGGTATAACCTGGGTCGATGCCGCTTTTACTGCAACAAGTGCTGTGAGCGTCACTGGTTTAGCTATTAATGATACCGGAAAAAGTTTTACCTTTTTTGGCCATGTTGTTATTTTGTTACTCATTCAGTTGGGCGGTTTAAGTATGCTTGTTTTCACCTCCTTCTTCTCCTATTTTTTCAAAGGAAAAGCTTCTTACAGGGAAAATACTTATTTAGGCGATTTTCTTGGTTCCAATCAATTTACAGATCTCTTAGGTTTAGCCAGAAAAGTGGTTCTTTTTACCTTGGTCATGGAAAGTTTAGGGGCAATTATTATTTATTTTAGTTTGCCCGTTTTGCCCGATGGTAACTCATTTCAAGAACGCCTTTTCTTTTCTTTTTTTCATGCGGTTTCTTCTTTTTGTAATGCAGGTTTTTCCCTTCTTGGAAATAATTTATACGATCCTCTCCTTCGTTTTAATTACGTCATTCATCTGGTAATTGGGTTTTTACTCGTTTTCGGTGGTCTTGGCTACGCCATACATTTTAATATCGCAGATTACGTAAAGTTTAAATACTATCGATTAAAATTTGCTTTTTCGAAGGCTAAATTTTTTACAGAATATCATAATGTAAGGTTAAGCTTGAACTCAAAAATGGTGTTATATACCACAATTTCCCTGATATTTATAGGGTGGATATTTTTCCTTGTGGCAGAATGGAACCGCCCAACCTTACAGGAGCATACCTCTCTTTTTGGAAAATTGGTCGTTTCCTTCTTTGGATCAATTTCACCCCGAACGGCTGGCTTTAACAACGTAGATATGGCTGGATTAAGTACCCCGGTAGTTTTTTTAACCATTATGTTAATGTGGGTGGGTGCGTCTCCTGCATCAACAGGTGGTGGTATAAAAACAAGTACTTTCGCTGTTGCTGTTTTAAATATCTGGCATTCTTTGACTGGCAGACAAAAAATGCATTTTGCCCAGCGGGAAATTGAGCAATCTTCTGTAAACAGAGCTTTTGCTATCATTTCTTTGTCGCTTATTATCATTGGTTTTGCCATCATTGTGCTTAGTATCCTGGAACCTACTATGTCTTTTTTATCCCTGGCCTTTGAGGTTTTTTCTGCCTATTCTACCGTAGGTCTTAGCTTGGGCGTAACGGCCGCTTTTTCCGATGCAGGTAAGATCGTGCTTATAATAGTTATGTTTGTCGGAAGAGTAGGTATTTTTTCCTTATTATCAGGTCTTTTGGCGCACAGGGAACCTCCAGCTTATGATTTTCCGGAAGATTCCATCCTAATAAATTAAAATTTACGCTTATGCCACTCAAAAAAGTTGAAAAATATATGATTATAGGACTTGGAATTTTTGGTTCCGAGTTAGCTATCGATTTGACCAGAAAAGGACACCAGGTTATAGGCGTTGACTCCGAACGGGATAGAGTGAACAAACTGAAAGATATTCTTGAAAATACATTTATCATTGATTCAACCAATCTGAAAGGTATGAGCACCTTACCTTTAAAGGAAACAGACTGGGTAATCGTTGCCATCGGTGAAAATGAAGGTGCATCCTTAATGACGGTGGGTATTTTAAAGAGTCTGGGTATGAATAATATTATCTGTCGTTCTCTGTCAAAAACCCATGAGTATATTTTGGCAGCAATGAATATTTTTGATATTGTGCATCCTGAAAAGGAAGCAGCCCAGCAACTTTCTCACCGGCTTACTTATAATCTTGGAAAGGAAATGTTGTTCATTGATAACGATCATTCTGTTACAGAAACCTTGGTTCCGTCCTGGATGGTAAATAAAAAACTGGCAGAATTAGACATAAGAGGTAAATTTAAGGTAAATATTATTTCGGTTTTAAGAGATGAAAATATATCAAAAACTTCGTCTAAAACGGTTATAGAGAAATTGTGTAAAGGGGTAATTACGCCTGAATTTGTATTTAAAGAAGGCGATATAATTGTTACTTTTGGGAAAAATGACGATATTAAAGAGATGATGACGGCTAACGTTTAATATGTTTTTATGGAAAAATTAGATGTTCTTAACCAGGTAGCAGATTTTCATCGCACCTTCAAACACCCCCTGCCCGTTGACCCAGCGATTCCCTCAAAAGATCGTTGCCAACTGCGGATTTCACTCCTTAAGGAAGAATTATCCGAATTGGAGGATGCTATTCAGGCTGGTGATTTGGTGGCTGTAGCCGATGCCTTTTGCGATCTGCAATATGTACTTTCAGGTGCTATCCTGGAATTCGGACTTGGCGCTAAATTTAAGGATCTTTTCGATGAGGTTCAACGGTCTAATATGAGTAAATCTTGTGCTACTCTTGAAGAAGCAGAGCAAACGCAAGTTCATTATAAACTAACAAAAGGGGTGGAAAGTGTGGTTGAATTATCAGAAGACCATTATTTAGTCTATAGAGCCGATGACAGAAAAACCCTCAAATCTATTCATTATTCACCAGCAGAATTAACTTCTATTTTATTTGAAAAATAATACCTGTATGCTTAGAATATTACCCACTTTGTTCATTGCCATTTTATTAAGTTGTTCAAACTCGAATGGCCAACCTGAACTTAAAAAAAAGAATAGTCAGACTACTGAAATTTTAAATTTTCTTGCCGATGATAAGCTCATGGGGCGAAGAACCGGTGAACCCGGGAATAATGAGGCCGCTCAATATATTGCCGATAAATTGAAATCTTATGGTGTTTCTTTTGCTCCGGGCATGGATTCCTATTTTCAAAAAATTCCCTTTTCTGTGTTTAAACCAACTGAAAAGTATAGCCTGGTTTTGAATAATGTTACTTTCGACCCCATTTCAGATTGTTTAATTTTAAGTGGGAAGGCTAATTTTGAAAATGTCCCGGTGGTTTTTGCCAAATATGGCCTTATTAATGAGGAAACAGGCGAAAGTGACTATGATGGCCTGGATGTGGAGGGGAAAATTGTCATCGTTTTACCAGGTGAACCTGATAATTCTCAGCAATCAGCCGTTATGAGAGCCTCAAAAAAGAAAAGGGCACTGGCCATAAAACATAAAGCGGTGGCCTTGCTCGAACTTTACCAACTTAATACGCCATGGTCCTTTTTTACCAATTATTTTAGTAGAGAAACCCTTCAGTTGGAGGATGTAGCGGAAGGTGATAAAGATCAACTTATTGTCGGTTGGGTAAAAGATAAAGGTGACGTTATTAAAAAGGAGTTGATCGCAGGAAAAGCTAAAATGACTGGCTCTGTTTCAGCGAGCGGAAGTACCACCATTCCAAAACCTTCCCAAAATGTTATCGGGGTTATCGAGGGCACTGATCCAAGTCTAAAAAATGAATATTTACTCCTTTCCGCGCATTATGACCATGTTGGAACAGGGAAAAAGGGTGGGGTGTTTACTCCTGAAGATTCCATTTTTAATGGTGCAAGAGATAATGCTATGGGAACTGCAGCTATTTTACATGCCGCAGCTGCATTGGCTAAAAAGAAACCTCAACGTTCTATCATCTTTTTAGCCGTTACCGGTGAAGAAGTAGGATTGCTGGGAAGTAAATATTATTCCGAAAATCCAGTGATTCCGCTAAATAAGGTAATATTTAATCTAAATACAGATGGGGCTGGGTACAATTCCACAAAACATATTTCAGTGATAGGTTGGGGGAGAACAGGAGTAGATAGCCTCATTTCACAGGCAACCAGAAAAGTGGGACTGGATGTTTTTAAAAATCCAGCTGCTGAGCAAAATCTCTTCGACAGGTCAGATAATGTCTCTTTTGCTGCAAAAGGTGTCCCCGCGCTTACTTTTTCACCTGGTTTCGATGCCTTCGATGAAGAAATTGCAAAATATTATCATCAGGTTGGAGACGAAGCTGATACTGTGGATAAAGCCTATTTGTTGAGATTTTCACAATCGCTGGCCTATCTTGCCAGACTCATAGCCGATAATCAGGTTTTGCCAAAATGGGTGAAAGGAGATAAATATGAAGAAGCTGGCCTTAAACTGTACCGCAAATAGTGGAAAAATTAATGGATGCAAATATTCCTTCTCCGGCTCGGTATCATAATACGGGTATTGCAGCTATTGCACTGGCGGCTATTCTCTGGAGTACAGGTGGCTTGTTTATCAAGTGGATAAATTTACCGCCTATCTCTATCCTAACTTATAGAGCGTTTTTTGCAGCGCTGCTTTTTTTACTTGTTTTCAAGAAGAAAGTACTCGTTTTAACGCCTAAAATTCTTCTGGTATCTCTCTTTTATGCTTTGTTAGTCGGAACTTTCGTTTTTGCAACGAAATTGACTACCGCGGCAAATGCCATCTTTTTGCAATATACAGCGCCTTTGTATCTTATTATTCTGGAGCCGTGGCTCTTTAAGTATAAGTTATCTCTCCAAAATGGATTAACTGCCGTTTTCTGTATGCTGGGTATGGGCCTCTTCTTTTTGGATGAATTTTCTTTGGGAGGGCTTCTTGGTAATCTTTTAGCACTTTTTTCAGGGGTCGCCCTCGCTGGTATGATGCTCGCTCAAAGGAATAACCCACAACATCATCACGAAGCGTCTATATTTTGGGGTAATGTTTGGGTCGTTATTATTGGGTTTACTTTTACAGTGAATGCGCCATTTCCC
>JBILDL010000209.1:0-4904 GCA_044352635.1 Saprospiraceae bacterium
TCTTTTCACCTTTGGTTTTTTTGTAGAAAAAGGTGGCCTTCGCTGGTGGGCTTTAATTTCCGTCTTGCTAACCCTTTTTCTCTCCATGGGACAACATTTTGAGACCTTGCAAAGATTATTCTTTGACTTTGTTCCCTTTTATAATAAGTTCAGAGCACCTAGCTCAATATTGACAATAACCCCATTTTTTTTACCTATTTTAGGGTTATTTGCTATTAATAAACTTTGTTACCAAAAGTATTCACCAGAAAGTATAAAAAAAGCTTTAATTTATTCTTTTTCAATTATTGGCGGATTGACTTTATTTTTAGCCTTGTTCGCCACTTCCTTTTTCGACTTCAAAGGTCCAAGTGACGGTCAACTTCAACCTATTGTACTAACCAATATTATACAGGATAGGATTGATTTTTTTAAAGCAGACGCGTTCAGATCTCTTTATTTTATTGGAGCGGCAGCCCTGGCTATCTTCTTGTTCACAAGAAACTTGATAAAACCAACCATTTTAATCGTTGCTCTGGGTTTTCTTACCCTATTAGATCATTGGTCTGTGGGTCAAAGATATCTTGGAAAATCAAGCTTTAATAATCCTGCAACTGCGGATACTCCGTTGAAAGAAAGGCCAGCTGACAAAGAAATTTCTTCCTTAGAAAAAAGTAGAGGCGATTATCGCGTTCTCGACTTAGCGGTATCCACTTTTGGAAATTCTACAACCAGTTTTTACCATAACACCATTGGCGGCTATCATGCTGCTAAGTTAATGCGATACAATGATATCATTGAAAAGCAAATAAGCAATAATAATCAGAATGTGATTAATATGCTTAATGCCAAATATATCATCAAACAAGACCAAAGCGTTGCTCAAAACCCTCTGGCTTGTGGAACCGCATGGTTTGTGGACACGCTACTCAAAGTAAATACACCGAACGAAGAAATGGCTGCTCTGAACAATTTTAATCCACAGGAAGTCGCCATTATTTTAGATAATGAGTTCAGCGGATATGTTGGAAATTTTGATCCTCAAAAAGGAGGAGAAATAACGCTCACCCAGTATGATCCTCAAAATTTAATCTATTCATATACTGCAACTTCTCCTCAATTTGCTGTATTTTCAGAAATTTGGTACGGTCCCAATAAAGGTTGGCAAGCATTTATCGATGACAAACCGGTAGATCACGTAAGGGTAAATTACCTGCTCAGAGGCCTAAAAGTTCCAGAGGGAAAACATACGATTGCCTTCCGTTTCAAACCAGTAAAAATTCAGCAGTATATAACCATTTCCAGAGCGGCATCAGGTTTATTGATGGTTGCACTCCTCGGTATGATTGGATGGATGGGATTTAATTTTTACAAAAACCCGGGGGAACCAAATCCATTCCCCAGTGCTCCAGTCCAACCTAAAGCACCTGTAACCAGAGATTCAAAACCTACGCCGAAACCTTCTGCACCGCAGAATAAAAAAACTGGAAAGAAAAATTAATGGGCTTGAATAAGAGAGAAATGGTTACAGCCTTTGCACCGGGAAGAATAAATTTGATTGGGGAACATACCGATTATAACAATGGATTTGTTCTTCCCGCTGCCATAAAGCAAAAAATAACCTTTTCGGTTACCCCGAATTCATCAGAAAGTTCAGGCACTATCACTGCCCTTGATTTGGGTGAAACCATTTCATTTGACTTAAATCATTTAACGCCTATTCCCCATTCCTGGTCAAACTATGTGCTGGGGCTTTGTCATGAAATCATAAAATCAGGGTCGAAGTTGACCGGTTTTGACTGCTCTTTTGGCGGGGATATTCCCATTGGTGCTGGACTAAGCTCATCCGCTGCGCTCCTTTGTAGTGCTGGTACAGCACTGGATAAATGCTTCAATTTAAATAAGTCAAAGGAAGATTGGATGTACCTGACACAAAAAGCAGAACACCATTTTGTTGGAACAAATTGTGGCTTAATGGATATGTTTGCCAGTTTACACGGCAAGGAAAATCATTTGATGCTATTTGATTGTCAGCATATCACTTTTCAATATGTTCCTTTTGACCTTAAAAACTTCCATTTAATTTTGTTAAACACCCAGGTAAGCCATCAATTAGCCTCTTCTGAATACAATACCCGACGAAAAGAATGTGAGGAGGTGGTAACTGTTATAAGGAACAATGGCACGGATGTTTCTTCCTTAAGAGATGTTTCGATGGAGCTGCTCAATGAAAACAGAAAAAGCCTTTCGGATACTATTTTCAAAAGGGCTAAATATGTAATTGAGGAAAATGCCAGAGTGTTAAAAGCTGTGCATAATCTTGAAAATGGTGATATTAAATCATTGGGAGAATTACTCTATGAAACTCATTACGGTCTTAAAAATGACTATGAGGTCAGCTGCCAGGAACTAGATTTTTTAGTTTCTTTTACCGAAAATATGCCCGAAGTGGCCGGTGCCAGAATGATGGGAGGTGGTTTTGGTGGCTGTACCCTGAATCTGGTGGAAAAAGATGCTTCCACCGCCTTTCTCTCCAAAATGAAAAAAGCTTATTTTAATGCCTTTGGCATAGAACTCCCTCATTATTTCGTTGAACCATCAGACGGCGCTACCTTATTGTCTTAAATAGTCATATTTTTACTATATTTGCCGCCGTATTTTAGCATAAAAAAGGCAAATAGTTCCCTTATGAAAGTATCTTTTAATTGGTTAAAACAGTACTTAGATATCCCTTTAAGTGCCATAGAAACAGCAGATTTACTTACGGACATTGGGCTCGAAGTAGAAGGAATGGAAGAAGTGGAATCCATTCAGGGTGGCTTGAAAGGTGTGGTCGTTGGCGAGGTGCTTACCTGTCATAAACACCCCAATGCAGATAAATTATCACTGACAACGGTTAATATTGGAGGTGAAGTTCCTCTTTCTATAGTTTGTGGTGCTCCGAATGTTGCTGCCGGCCAAAAAGTGTTGGTGGCTAAAGTAGGCACTACGCTCTATCCAACTGAAGGTGAACCCATTACCCTTAAACAAAGTAAAATCAGAGGCGAACTTTCTCAAGGCATGATTTGTGCAGAAGATGAGCTTGGCCTGGGTCATGACCATAATGGTATATTGGTTTTACCTGCTGATACACCCATAGGTTTGGAAGCAGCTAACTATTTTGATCTAGCTTCTGATACTGTTTTTGAAGTGAATCTTACACCTAACAGGTCAGATGCAACCAGTCATTTAGGAGTTGCCAGAGATTTATATGCGGGGTTAACAGTACATCATAACTATCATGGTCAACTAAAATGGCCTTCTGTAGAAAACTTCAAATCTACCCTTTCCGTTAAGCCCATGGAGGTTTCTATCGCCAATAGCGATTTTTGCCCTCGGTATTCAGGTATCATTTTAAAAAATATTAAAGTAGCTGAATCTCCTGAATGGTTGAAACTAAAGTTGAAAGCCGTCGGTGTAAGGCCCATTAATAATGTGGTAGATGTAACAAATTATGTCTTACACGAACTTGGTCAACCCCTCCATGCATTCGATTTAAAAGCTATTCCTTCAGGAAAAATTACCGTTCGTACTTTACCCGAAGGCACGAAAATGTTAACCTTAGACTCGCAGGAAAGAAAATTAACGGGTGAGGAATTAATCATTTGTGGCGGCGATGATTTCCCAATGTGTATTGCCGGCGTATTCGGTGGCTTACATTCCGGAGTACAACCTGATACTACGGATATTTTTCTGGAGTCTGCTCATTTTCAAGCTAAATCGATTCGTCGAACTAGTATGAAGCATAATTTGAGAACAGATGCTGCAAAGGTTTACGAAAAAGGTAGCGACCCGGAAATAACGGTCTTTGCACTTAAAAGAGCTGCTTTGCTACTCCAGGAACTGGCTAATGCTGAGATTGCATCCGAAATAACCGATATTTACACTCATCCTACATCTCCCGTAAAAATAGACCTTTCATTCGATTACGTCAGAGAATTGACTGGCGCACCCATTACCAATGAGGAAATCATCCATATTTTAAGCCTGTTGGACATGGCACCCATTTTCCAAAATGATGAAATGTGCACCGTTAATGTTCCAAAAAATAAATCGGACGTATTGAGGCCAGCCGATTTGGTTGAAGAAATATTAAGGATTTATGGTTTCAACCGCGTACCATTTTCCGATGCCATGCGAACTACCTTAAGTTCGGCGCCAAAACCCGATAGAAATCAAATCAGTAGTTTCATATCAGAACTTTTAACAGGCATAGGATGTAGTGAAATGATGGCCGTTTCTTTGTCCCAATCAGCTTACTACAAAACAAATAGCTGGAATATCAAAGAAGAAGAACTCGTTTTTATTCATAATACTTCGCATGCCCTGCTCGATATTATGCGACCTGAGATGGCGATGAGCGGTCTTGAAGTTATATTACATAACCAAAACAGGCAGCAAAATAATGTTAAACTTTTTGAATGGGGCAAATCCTATATCCAGACACCAGAAAGTATAAAAGAGACCAGTCATTTAACTTTATTTCTCTCGGGAGACCAGCATACTGAAAACTGGAACCACACCGGGCAAGGAAAATCAAATTTTTATAGCCTTAAAGGCATTGTTTTTTCCGTACTTGCTAAACTTGGTATTCAAGGTTTGGAAGAAGAGGTTTTTCAAGATGAAGCACCCTTCGAATATGGAATTCATTTAAAACAAGGTAGTAAAATATACGTCACTTTTGGAAAATTAAGTTCAAAACTTACTCAATCTTTTAGTTTGAGAGAAGAAATATTTTATGCCCAGTTTTATTGGGATATTTGTTTGCAAAAAACGGTTAATCAAAAAATTAAGTTTAAGGAAATTAGTCGATTCCCAAGTATTCGGAGAGATTTAGCTTTAATAGTTGATAATTCAATTAAATTTTCCGATATTGTGAGCATTGC
>JBILDL010000210.1:0-4874 GCA_044352635.1 Saprospiraceae bacterium
ATGGTGCGTAAGCTAAAAATCCCCAAAGAGGCTTGATGCTAAATAACGCTGAAATCCATTTATTTTTATCTGTCGTTGAACTTAAAATCTCCTCTTTTTCACTCAGTTTTTCAGGTTCTTTTATAAACCAGACAGGGATAAAGCTAATGAGAAATACTATAATGGCACCAACGTAAATGAGTGCATAATTTCCCCAAATAGCCCCAATAGCATAGGCACCGACGCCAAAAGTGCCGGAAATGGTTTGCATCCAGGTGTAACCTTTTGTTCTTTCATTGCCAGAGGGAGTGACATCGGCAATAATGGATCGCGTCGGATTGAAACTGATATTTATGGATAAATCGAGGGTGAGGGCAATTAAAATAGCTATGCCAACGACGCTTTCAAATCCCAGACCCGTTGAAATAACGCCTATAAAGGGTAATGCTAAAAGCATGAGCGCGGACAGTGTTCCACCAATGAGTATAAAAGGTCTCCTCCTTCCGCCCCAAAACCAGACTTCATCACTGATCATTCCAACGATAACTTGCCCAAAAATACCTGCAATGGGGCCAGCAGCCCAAACCAGTCCTATTTCATGAATGGCTAAATTATATTGAGTGCTCAATATCCAGCTTAAAGCTGAAATCTGAACAGACAAAGCAAAGCCCATGGCAGTGGATGGCAAACTTAGGATGGCATAAAAAGCAGGGCTAAGTTTTTTCTGAATGTCTAACATGATATTTTATTTTATATCAAATAATAAATGGGTTCGGGGATCCAATTGAATAGAGGACGGTTTTTCCTTTACTTTTCTTGAAAAGGTGGTGTTTTTATCGCTAACAGAAAACGTCAAGGTTTCTATTACGTTTTTTTGTGCATCCAAAAGGGCAACCTCCAACGGAAATGAAAACATAGCATCTTGAAGTTGTGTAATGGACAGTTGTAATTCTTTTTTGCTCTCATTCCACTTCCAATCATACTTTAGCTGCGGATGACCAGATTGATAGAACCATTGTTTAAAAAATTCTTGGAGAGATATTCCGCTAACTTCCTCCATAACACGCTGAAAATCTTCTGTTAATGCATTGCTATATTTATATCTTGCATAATAGGTCCTCAATCCTTTCCAAAATAGCTCATCCCCTGTTTTATTCCTTAACATGTGTAACACCCAACCTGCCTTTTGATAAGTATTTGTGCTCAAGACGGTATTTATGTCCTTGACATTCAGATCAACTATGGGTGTTTTTATTTTTTCAAAATAAGAAATAATCGTTTTTCTTTGAGATAATAATTCTTGTGTGCGCCTTTCTTCACCGTATCGATCCTCTAAATAAAGGACGGTACAATAGGTGGCAAAACCTTCACTTAACCAAACATGACGCCAATCGGCTTCTGAAGCTGAATTTCCAAACCATTGATGGGCTGTTTCATGAGCGATAAGACTTTCTCTTTCATTTTTACCATTGACTGAATTTTCAAAATAGAAAATAGCGCCGGCATTTTCCATTCCGCCCCATCGGGTTTTAGATTGCACATGAGCTAATTTACTAAAGGGAAAAGGGCCTATATTTCTGGAAAACCAATCTAAAACTAAAAGGGATGGTTTAAAGTCTGAAAAACCTTCCGTTCGGTTTTGGGGAAAAACGTAAATAGACGACGGAATTCCCTGTATGAGACCGGAATGTTCCACGGCAAATTTTGCTGCGCCGATGACCATAACCTTGGTAGGTAGCGGCACTTTTTCCTTCCAATGGGTCGTTTTAAATCCTAAGCCATTAGGATATTCCTGTGTTTTTTCCCCATTGCCAACTACCTGGTAGTGTTCTGGCGCGGTAACAATAAATTCAACGGTTGCTTTATCCCTTGGATGATCATTACTCGGGAGCCATTTATGCGCTCTGTTTGGCCAGTTATCGCCAAAAAAGGTTCTGTCACCGTATTTGTTTGTGCCGATTATCAGACCGTCTTCTGGAATACCCCGGTAACTTATTTTAAGGGTTATTGAGCCACCCGTTATTCCTTTTTGCGGCAGTACAATATTAAGTAAATCATTTTGATGAACAAATTTCAAGGGAACTCCTTTGTCGTTTTTGATATCAGTTACCTGCATTTTATCAGATAGATCAAGAGTGAGCGAATCTATTTCAGCTCTGAATCGAACTAAAATAGTGGCTTCACCTTGTATTTCGTCTGAAGCATCACTCAAAGAAATGGCAAACTGATAATGGGCAATGTCCTGGGTAAAATATCTATTTGGGATAAATTGCGCCTGCGCAAACAAATAAAGGAGCAAAAACGAGAGAGTTAGAAAATGCTTAGCATGCCTCATAAAGATAGGTTTGTTACGAATATAAGCGTTTTATCTGCTCTTTTTCAACAAAAGCTGTAAATCTTCTAAGGTATTGGCTTCAGCTACAACTTTATCTTTTCGCCAGCGAACCATTCTTGGAAAACGGAGGGCAATACCAGATTTGTGTCTTTTACTTTCTTGAATTCCTTCGAAAGCAATTTCAAAAACAAGTTCTGCGGTAACTTTTCGAACGGGACCGAATCGCTCCAGGGTATTTTTTTTAATCCATTGATTTATCTCAATAAATTCTTTATCTGTCAAGCCTGAATAGGCTTTAGTGAAAGGGAGTAAATCGCCCTCCTGGGAAAAAACGGCAAAAGTAAAATCGGTGTATAAATTTGCTCTTCTGCCGTGGCCCGACTGTGCATAAATTAAAATAGCATCAACGGTAAATGGATCTATTTTCCATTTCCACCATTCTCCCTTTTTTCTTCCCGCTGAATAGGTGGAATGTTTATTTTTCAGCATAAGTCCCTCACTTCCATTTTCTGAACTTGCTTCCCTTAATTTTTTTAACTCGTCAAATTCATCAAAAGGCAGGAAGGGTGAAAGTTGTAAGGGTAGGGAGGAATCAATAGACGCAAAGAGTTGATCCAAGAGGGTTCTCCTTTCTATAAATGGCTTTGAGCGAATATCTTTTCCTTCCCATTCTAATAAATCATAGACTCTGAAAACTACAGGATTTACTTTCAGAATAGCGGGCGTTATTTTTTTTCTGGTTACTCTGGTCTGGATGTGTTGAAATGGCAAGATTAATCCATCTTTGAAGGGAAGAATTTCACCATCAAGGACAGTTCCAGGTGGAATAACGGAGATGAGGTGCTCAAATTCAGGAAATTTATCGGTTATTAACTCTTCCCCGCGGGACCATAAGAAATATTGTCCATGTCTAAAAATGGCCTGGCCTCTAATACCATCCCATTTATACTCAGCTACCCAATCGGCTGGTTCTCCTTTCAAATCAGTCACTTCATTTATGGAATAGGCTAAATGGAAAGGATATGGTCGGGAGTGGGAACCTTCATTTTCTATGAGAGATTGGAAAGAATACGTCAGGGGCGACCATTCGCCCATAAGTTTTAACGCAATATCACTAGGATCAATATGAGTGAATTCCGCCAGCGCTTTTGCCATTAATTTTTGGGAAACGCCTACTCTAAATCCGCCGGTAATTAGTTTATTGAAAATAAAACGACTGGAGGTATTTAGTGAATCCCAGGCATAAAACACAATTTCGCGTTGTTCATCCTCCTCCATTTTATCTAAAGAAAGTATAAGTTGAATCCATTCATTCAACGATTTTTGAACTTCTATAGCAGGAGGAGGCAAAAGAAGAGCGATGGTTTCCGATAGATCTCCTACAATATGATACGATTCTTCAAAAAGCCAAAAAGGGATATCTGCTTTTTCAGCTGCCCAGCGTCGTAAATTTTTAGTTGAAACCGTTCTTTTGGGTCTTCTCCCCGAGAAAATGCCAATCATCCACATTTTATCTTCATCGGGTACGGAAGATAAATAATCAATGAGGGCAGTTACCTTTTCATTGGTTTTGGTTGTTTCTTCCAAACAAAGAAAAAGGGTTTCAAAGTACCTCATCCCCTTCAAAATTTGTTTCCAAAGGATGGGCATTCAGCCCTTTATCTATCAGCCATTTCGATAAAATGTCAGTATATCCATGAGTTACAAAAATATTTTCGGCTCCGGTCAGGCTGATGGCTTCGTTGAGACCATCCCAATCGGCGTGATCGCTAAGCACGAATCCTTTATCGGCATTTCGTCTTCGTCGGGCGCCTCTTAACGCCATCCAACCGGAAACTACCCCATTTCGGATAGGTTCAAATTTTTTCAACCAGTTGGAATTTTGCACAGCGGGCGGAGCGATTATCACGCCACTTAGTAATTCGGCTCTGGTTAAATGCTCATTCACAGGAATGGTATTTTTTAAAGAAACACCCTGGTTTCTCATCACATTCAACACAGCTTCAATGGTACTATGGGTAAATATGGGACCCACACTTTCTGGCAGGCCTTGTAAAATGCGTTGTGCCTTTCCCAGAGAATAGCCATAAAGAATACTCAATTGATCGTTATTCCTATTGTTTTTGCACCATTCTTCCATTTCATTAAAAACCCATTTTTGATCTTGCCAATGATAAACAGGCAGACCAAAAGTAGATTCAGTAATAAAGGTATGGCATTTTACGGGTTCGAATGCTTCGGAAAAACCGTCATTGGCTGTTTTGTAATCACCAGAAAAAACAACAATTTCCCCTTTATATGACACTTTAATTTGGGCTGAACCTAAAATATGTCCTGCCGGGTGAAATGAAAAGGAGACCCCATTGATTAACTTTTCTTCTCCAAAGGGTAAGGTTTCAAGATTAATCTCTCCCAAACGATATTTGATAACGGGAGCTGCGGTGGGTGTACACAGATAGGAAGAAGACCCCCACCGAGCATGGTCTGCATGCCCGTGGGAGAGGATTGCTTTTTTTACTGGTTTCCAGGGATCCAAATAAACGTCTGCTTTAGGGCAATA
>JBILDL010000211.1:0-4872 GCA_044352635.1 Saprospiraceae bacterium
TATAGGTAAAAGTATTTCCTGTGGGTTGAATGGTTAGGTTACCTGTAGTCTGTATGGCAATAGAACCAGCTCCTGCATTATTATTTCTTTGATATATGGAATTACCTTCAATTAAAATATTTCCGGCGTAAGGGTTTGTTCCGTCAAAACCGATACGAATAGCATTTGTTGAATTATTGGTGGAGAAACGAATAGAATTACTATATTGACCATCGGATTCCCTGGTATTGGTTCCTCTCAAGGTAATAGTTCCCGTTTGAGAGCAGACACTGGTACCAGTTCCCAAAATAATTCCTTCCTTGTCGTTAATGGCAGAGGAGAAATTAGCTGCCCCAAGAATCGAAATATTTCCAGAAACCGTTCTGATGGCTGCATCTCCACTAATTTGAACGCCATGTCTCCAAGCATTCCCGGCAGAGGCAGCATCAAAGCCATAGCCATTAATATTCATAGCTCCAGAAGTTGTACCAATGGATACGGCACCACTGCTTCCATCTATATTCGTTCCAAAACCAATGGTGTATTTACCCTTTACTTCGCCATTAATCTCGATAGAGCCTGCCGCAGTGGATATAGATGAATTCCTAATTAAAACTCCATAATTAATACCATCATCGTCTCCAGAGTTCCAAGACAGACCAGCCATATAAAGATTTCCACCATTCGTTGTGATGGTGGAACCAACCAGTGAGATGCCCGGAAGGTCATCACTCCATGTCCTTGCCAGACTGTTGCCGACAGTCAATCCATTCCAAGTAACTGTCCCGGAACCACCTCCTACCCAAAAATGCCCTCCATTAGTCTGTATGGTTACCCCATTCATCTGGATATACCCATCATCTGGACCGGCTGAACCTAAAGCAGTTTTCAAAACCAGATTCAACCTTGCCGTGGATGAAGTAATTCCAGTGGCATTGGCAAATACCATATCATTAGCACCATTGATTGTCAACGTGCGATTACTTGATCCAACATAAGAGATACTGGCATCAATGTTTATATCGCGTGCAGTCAGACTTTGCCAAGGCAAATTCACCGTCAAATCACCCACATTGGATAGATGGTTTGTAATTACACTCGGATTAATATTGGCAGATCCAGACGCGGCCACATTGAGCGTATTTCCAGTGATGCTCCAATTGGTTCCAGAAGTACCCGTTTGCCCTGAGGAGGAAATCGTCAAGTTTTGTGCAAACCCTGACGTGACAAATAATGAGATGATAACACAAACGCTGAAAAATTGCGTGGTGAGGGGGGATTTTCTAAAATTCTTTTCCATTAACTACTGATTCAATGAATTATGAATCGGCGAAAATAGAATTTACTTTAAACAAAAAGGTTATATAAGGTACGGGAAAAATACGGTATGGTACAAAAAGATATTTAAAAAGCCTCTCAAATTCAATAAGGTACAAAGTAAACAAATCATTTATTTAAATAATTTGCTATTCGTTTGAAAAGGATAAAAGATGAGTCACCAGATTTTCCTGAGAGGTAAGATTCATTTTTTTACGTATGTTGGTTCTGGTTGATTCAATGGTTCGCATGCTTCTATTGGTGATTAATGCCAGATCTTTTGTAGATGGATTTAGTCGTAAATAAGCACATAATTTTAATTCAGCCGGACTTAAATCGGGGTATTTATGTAACAACAAACTAAAAAAATCTTCATTATTTGACGTCAATCGAACATCAAAATCATTTTTAAGCGTATGAATTGGATCGGTTTTCAACAAAGATTCAATCTTTTTTAATTTGACTTGTTCTGTTGAATTATCACTAAGGATTTTTGAAGTTTTTAGAATCAATTCATCCACTTGTTGCTGCATTTGCGCCAATAGCGTTACCTGAGAGGTTAATTCCTTTTCCTTATTCTCAATTACATCTTTTAGATATTTCCTGTTTAATTCTTGTTTTTGTTTTTCCAACAACACCAATTTATGTTTATGCCGCCACCATTGAATAATAACTAATAATAAAAGAACACAAACAATCAATAATGAAATAAAATATTGATAATTCAATTGCTTTTTGGAAAGGGTTACGATTTCTTTCTCTTTTTTCTCTGATTCATACTTCTCCTTTAACTCAAAGGCTTCCTTTTTTACAGATTCATTTACCAGACTGTCATTCAACAGGTGAAATTGTGTTTGGAAAATATAGGCAGCTTTAAAATCTGCCATATCTCTTGATAACCAAGATAATCGCTCGTAAACCAACGCTTCTTCACGAACTGATTTCAATGATTTAGTTAAAGCCAGCCCTTTATTTAATCGAACGGATGCATCAACATATTTTTTTTGCAAACGAAAAAGATTTCCCAAATTGAGGTTTGTCAGCATAACGCCATATTGAATGTTATTCTCCTCACAAACCCTTTCGCATTCAACAAAAAGTTTTTCAGCATCTCTAAAATTACCTTGTTTCTCTAAAATATTTGCCCGATTCGTCAGATTTTGAGCTAATAAAAAGGGATAATCGGCTTTTTTTAACTCCTGATAGGCTAAATCATAATAGGTTAATGCCTTTTCAATTTGATTCGTCTGTTTATAATTACTTCCTAAGTTATTGTAATTCATAATCAAATGATAGGTATTTCCCAAGGCTCTATTTATATCAATGGATTTTAAAAGATTCAATTTTTGATTTTCCCTATCTCCAATACTCCCATAGTTAGTAGCCAGATTATTATAAGCCAACGCTAATTCCTTTTTATTCCCACTTTTTTCAAAAAAGGAAATAGCTTGCCATAAGGATTTTATAGCCATGGAATATTTTCCTATATAAGCATTTTTCAATCCATCTACCATTAAATAATTTCCATATAAGGGTGAATTGGGTGACCTAAATTTTTCTGCCTGACCTTGCCAATAGTTGAGGGAGTCAATATTCCCTTTAAAATAAAAATTACTTGCCAGTTGCAAATAAATGTAAGCAATTTCCATCTCATCCTTTTCGCCAACGAGTTGTCTCAATTTATGTAAGGTAAGGATGATCAAATCATAATTATCTGTTTTATTCAAATAATCTATCTGTGAATTGTATAGTTCAATGAGTAAATTCTTCTTTTTTTCCTTTAACCATTGCTTTTCAAGCTTAAAGGATTCTTCGATAAAGGCGGCTGGATTTCTTTGAAGGATTTGCTTTAGCGAATCTAATTTTTCCCTCCCGACGTTTGGTTTAGATTTAAACGTATTTTGTCCTTGAATACTTGTTAAAATATTAAGCAGTAAAAAGCAGGAAACGATTACTTTCATATATTGACACCTTTGGAGAATGCTGGATTCTATGTTTGGACAACTTTATAAACTGGAAGTAATACTTGCGAATATAGCATATTTTATAATTGTAAGTGATTGTTTTTTTTTGTTATTAGAGAGGGAGGTTTGAGCGTAGGGGTTTGAGCATGGGATGTTTTTAACGCGGTGAACGCAGCGTTCAGGCGCAGTGTTTCGCGGAGTTTCGAGTGGGAGGAGGTTTTAATCTTGAATACACCGGACTGAGGCACCTATTGTTTTACTTAGCTGATCCGTTGAAATCATATTATTATTGGTAGTTAGGTAAAATAACCAGGCATTGTTGTAATTACTTTCTGTGGAGGTCCAAAAAAAACCAAAATTTTTCATCAAATTATAAAAACCATCACTACTTCTGAAGCCTCCCTGGAAGGCTGAGAATTGACTCTGATCAGTTAAAAATGTGGTCATAATATTCTTTTCATTAACGGAGGGAACATGCCAGCCCGTTGGACAAATCCCTTTTGGATCTGACACTGCGTACCAATTATAAAGGTATCCATAGTCTTGAAAATAACTGGTATCATTTTTATAAACAGTCCTGCTACCTATCAATTTGTTTCCCCACAATTGATCGCTCTCATTCCCTGTTGGACCTCCGGATATATCCACAGGAATGGAGGATCCATCTCTGTATTTCGATACCTTCAGATTTTCTGTAAGCCAACATTGGGTTCCAATGCGCATAGTATGATAAACATTACCATCAATATCTGTAACCGTAGCAGATTTACATGGATTTAAAAAACTATGGACGGGTAAAAACCTTTCAAAACTAAAAAATAAATGAATAGAAATGAAGAATGATAACATAACGTAATGATTGAATGGGGTGAAAATAATTAGATTAGAAACTTGAATCGAGAGAATAAAACGTAATTTTTCTATATAAATTTAAATCGAGATTATAAAGGTAAGATGTTGATTGGAATAAATCAACATCCTATTTAATAAAAATAAAATAATCTAACACCCAAAGATGATTCCAGTTACTTGTTACGCTTGATTTAATACCTAATAATTGTGAAATATCGCTTGTTAATCCCCTAAACAGATAGTTTTTTCAATAAAGGTTGATAGGTATCTACTCTCCTGTCCCTAAAAAATTGAAGCAATTCTCTGGAGGCTCTTATTTCTGATAAATCACAAGTGGCCATGATGATTTCATCCTGATGACCAGCATCGGCTATTATGTCACCAAAAGGATTGGCGATAAAACTTTTTCCATAAAAAGACATTTCCGTCTCCACACCCACTCTGTTCACGGCGCCAACAAATACATTATTGGCAATGGCATGGGAGCGGATTATAGTTCGCCAGGGCTCTGATGAATCAAATTCGGGACGGTCAGGTTCTGATCCGATAGCCGTAGGGTATAATAAAATTTCCGCCCCTTGTAAAGCCAGGATTCTTGCCACCTCGGGGAACCATTGATCCCAGCAAATGCCAATGCCTATGATCCCAAATTGGGTCTTGAAAATGGGATAACCCAAATCGCCTGGCGTGAAATAATATTTTTCGAGATATTGGGGGCCTTCTGGGATATGGTTTTTTCTATATTTTCCTAAATAAGTAC